>JBKJOA010000257.1:0-15110 GCA_046593365.1 Limisphaerales bacterium | reverse complement strand
GCGAAACCGGAAAAGCTGCCAGCCACGGGCTACATCAACTACCGTTACGTCATTCTGCCCTACGTCTTTCCTTATGATACATGGGTGCAAGGAGTCCAAATCATGCCCAGCAACCCCAAGGTTGTGCATCATGCCAACATCGCTTTCGGCTCACTGGGCAAGGGTTTTGATGAAGACCACAACTTCATCACCGGCAAGGTTCCCGGCGGAATTCCTGTCAATCTCGATTCCGGGATGGCGATGATGATTCCCAAAGGCGTGTCCCTCATTTACCAGATTCATTATGTGACGACGGGCAAGGAGGAGATCGACCAGATTTCCGTCGGCTTGCGCTTCGCCAAAGAACCGATCCGCAAGCGCGTCCGTTACAAGATCCTTGGCGATTACAAATTTGAGATTCCACCTGGCGCGCCCGCCTATCCCGTCACCGCGCAAAAGGAACTTGAGTGCGATGCGACGGGTATCGCCCTGTTCAGCCACATGCATCTGCGCGGCAAGGACACCACGTTCTTCGCGCATTACCCGGACGGGCGGAACGAGACGCTGCTCGTCCTGCCGAACTATAGCTTCGACTGGCAATTGAGTTATGTGTGGGATCGAGGCGCGCAACATTTCCCCAAGGGAACAAAAATCGAATGCAGTTCGCACTTCGACAACTCGCCGTTTAATCCCTACAATCCAGACCCCAAGGTAACGGTGAAGAACGGCCCGCAAACGCACGACGAAATGATGCAGGGTTTCTTCTTCTACACCGACGATGCAGAAAGTCTGAACGTCAAAGTCGATCCCAAAACCGGGAAGGAAATCGCGCCGGAAACACGTGCGGCGGTAGCGAAGTAATTTAACTTTAGAAATCCACCTCTCATTACCGTTGGATGGCGAAGAATATGTTTGAATTTATTCCTCCCTAATTCCCAAGGCCCAAAACCATGAATCGAACCTCACTCTACAGCCAATTAACAGCGCGCCTCCATCGGGCCATCCTGTTTGCGGCTATCATCATCTCTCAAACTGCGACCGCAAAGGATCCAAATATGGAACAACTTGTTGAACAAGGTTACGCGACGAACAACGGGGTGAAAATCCATTACGCCGCGATGGGCAAGGGGCCGTTGATCGTCATGATCCACGGCTTTCCTGATTACTGGTACACCTGGCGACACCAGATGACGTCTCTGGCGGCGGACCACCGGGTGGTGGCTATTGACCAGCGTGGTTACAACCTGAGCGACAAGCCAAAGGGAGTGGATAACTACAATATTAGCGTGCTCGTTTCGGATGTTGTGGCAGTGATCAAACAACTTGGTAAAGAGAAAGCTGTCATCGTAGGGCACGATTGGGGTGGTGCGGTGGCTTGGGCCTTTGCCATGAGCCAGCCCGAGATGACCGATAAACTTATCATTCTCAACCTGCCTCATTTTCGCGGGTTGGCGCGGGAGCTGGCAAATAATCCGAAGCAACAGAAGAACAGTGCCTACGCGCGGCGGTTTCAGGAGGAAGGCGCGCATGAAAAATTGACGGCTGAAAAACTCGCTGAATGGGTCACCGATCCGGAAGCCAAGGAGAAATATGTCGAAGCTTTTCGTCGTTCAGACTTCGAGGCGATGATGAATTATTACAAGCGCAACTATCCCAAAGAACCGTACGTGGAAGATACCTCGCCGGTGGTAAAAGTGAAGTGTCCGGTGTTGATGATCCACGGGCTGGATGACCGGGCGTTGTTGCCGGGCGCGTTGAACAACACTTGGGATTGGCTCGAAAAAGATCTGACCTTGGTGACAATTCCAGGGGCAGGACATTTCGTGCAACAAGACGCGAGCGACCTAGTCAGTCGAACCATGAAAATGTGGCTGGCGCGTTAGGCGCAAGTCATTCAAAGTGTCGCCATGAACCCAAGCTCGACCGACACGGAAATGCTCCGTATGGCAAAGCGGGAAATCGTTTCCATTAATCCTGCCACGATGGAAGAGTTAGGGCGTGTGCCGATGCTCAATGCGCAGGATGTAAATCTGGCTGTGACCAAAGCCCGTTCGGCGCAGCCGGCCTGGGCGGCGCTTTCGTTCAACGAGCGTGCGGAATATATTTTGCGCGCCAAGGACATCCTGCTTGATCGACAGGACGAGATTTGCGACCTGATCGCGGGTGAAGTCGGCAAGCCGCGGGTGGAAGCTTTGGCGGGCGAAGTCCTCCCGGTTGCCAATCTGATGGACTACTTTGCGCGAACGGCGGCCAGGCTTTTGCGGGATGAACAATTTACGCTTTCCGTGTTTCGCAACAAGAAATCACGCATCCATTTATTTCCGCTCGGTGTGGTGGGAATCATTTCTCCCTGGAACTATCCCTTGTCCATTCCGACCGGCGAAGTGGTCATGGGACTGATGGCGGGCAATGCGGTGCTACTGAAACCATCCGAGTACACGCCCCTGGTCGGTTTGAAGATCGGTGAAATTTTCCGCGCCGCTGGGTTGCCGGAAGGAATCCTGCAAGTGCTGTCCGGTGATGGTGCGACCGGAGCCGCATTGGTTGAGGCGGGAATCGACAAGATATTTTTCACCGGCAGCGTCCGGACCGGACGGCAGATTGCCGAAACTGCAGCGCGCCGACTGATGCCGCTCGTCCTGGAACTGGGCGGGAAGGACGCGATGATTGTTTGTGCCGATGCGCCGTTCGAGCGGACGGTAAATGGTGCGTTGTGGGGTGCGTTCAGTAATTGCGGACAAACCTGCGCCTCCGTCGAACGCCTCTATGTGGTGGAGTCCATTGCGGAAAAATTCATCAACGCCGTAGTGGCCAAAACCAAAACGCTGCGGGTCGGCATCGACGGTGAGCAACAGAAGGACATCGGTTCGTTGACCAACGCCAACCAACTGCGAATCGTGACGGAACAAGTCAACGACGCCATCGCCAAGGGAGCGCGAGCGCTCACCGGCGGCAAGCGAATCGAATCGCTGCCGGGATATTTTTTTGAACCGACTGTTCTGATTGATGTGAACGATTCCATGCGCGTGATGCAGGAGGAAACATTTGGCCCAGTCTTGCCCATTATAGTAGTCAGTAACGAAGCGGAAGCGATTCGCGAAGCCAACCGTTCCAACTACGGTCTGCTCGCCAGCGTTTGGACGAAGGACACGAAACGCGGCCAACAAATTGCCGCGCAAGTAGAAGCGGGAACAGTTATCATCAACGACGTGATTTACACGCACGGCGCCGCCGAAACACCGTGGTTCGGGGTGAAGGAGAGCGGGTTTGGCGTCACGCATTCAAAACACGGCTTGCGCGAATTTGTCCAGATGAAGCACATCAACTGGGACTTGCTGCCGATGAAAACAAACCCGTGGTGGTTTCCCTATTCGGAGAAGAAGCGGCGCGATTTCAAATTACTCGCCAAGGTGCTTCACAAATGGGGATTGAAGAAATGGATTTGATTTTGAGAGCGACTCTATTCAATTTAATCACTGGGATCGCGACGTTTTTTCTTTTTATTTGTCCGTCGGCGTTCGCTGAAAAAATCGGCGACCCCATTCCCGGCTACACTTATCGCGACGGAGTGTATCAACCCAACGAACCTTACCGAGAAGGCCAACCTCGTATCACCGGTTTGCAACAGCCTTTTCCACGGATGCCATCGGTGGATGAAAACCCCCTTACCCCAGCCAAGGTCAACCTCGGTAAATTACTTTACTTCGATCCTGTCTTGAGTGGCGATAACACCATCTCGTGCGCCCATTGTCATCATCCGGATCTTGGGTTTTCTGATGGGCGTAAGACGAGCATGGGACTTGGTGGCCAGGGTTTTGGCCCGGAACGTTCGGGCGGCGACGTCCTGGCCCGTTGCGCACCGGTCATTTGGAACGCTGCTTATAGTCCCCTCCAATTTTGGGATGGCCGCGCCAAAGATTTGGAGCAACAGGCCGAAGGACCGATTCAAGACGCCCACGAGATGAATCAAAACGCCGCCGAGCTGGTCAAGGAACTCCTGCATATCCCTGAATATGTCCGTCTGTTTCAGGAGACCTTCAACGGAAAACCTGAGGAAGTGGTCACGTTTCGCAACGTCACGAAGGCCATCGCCTCCTTTGAGCGAACCATCCTCTCCTTCAATTCCAAATTCGACCGTTATGCTGCCGGCGATTCCTACGCGCTGAACGATTCCGAGAAGCGCGGCCTTCAACTTTTCCGTTCACTCAAAACCCGCTGCTTTGAATGCCACGCGGCCCCGAACTTTTCTGACGGCAGTTTCCGCACCGTTGGCGTTCCCGATCTCCCTGACCAGGCAAACGACATAGGTCGCGCCAAGATCCCCGGCCAGGGACCTGAAGGTGCCTTCAAGGTGCCCACGCTGCGCAACGTTGCTTTGTCCGCCCCCTACATGCACAATGGCAGCTTTGCGACATTGGAGGAAGTAATCGATTTCTATGCCAAGGGCGGCGGTCATCAGTTTACTAACCAACAATTCGCTATCGACGATAAGATTGGCACGTTCGAAGTCACCTCCAAAGAAACTGCCGACCTCGTCGCCTTCCTCAAAACTTTGAACGACACTTCCCTGATGCCCGAGGCTCCGATAAAAGTCCCGTCGGGACTGTCCGTATTGGCCGTAAAATCCAAAGCGACGCCTGCACCCAAACCATCCCCGACACACATAGCTGCCGAGGTAGCGAAGCAGCCTGTTGGACCACTGGCCAATCCATCTCCTCGCGTCGCCGGATTCACTACTGCAACGTTCACTGTCAAGCCTGGCCAATCTATCCAAGCTATCGTGGACCGCGCGCAAAACGGAGACCGCATCGAAGTTTTGCCTGGCCTCTACCATCAATCAGTAGTGGTGGACAAGGCAGGCATCAGTTTGATTGGAGTTCATGTGAACGGTGAGCGTCCTATCCTCGACGGCCAAGACAAGCTTGGAGATGCCGTCCAAGGCTCTGGCGACCATTTCCTCATTGAAGGATTTCACCTCCGCAATTACACTGGCAACGGCGTCGTCACTCACCGGGCTAACCACGTCACCTATCGCGACCTTGTTGTGGAGAATCCCGGCCTTTACGCCGTTTATCCAGTTGAATGCACCGATGTGCTCGTAGAAGGCTGTGTGGTCAGTGGTGCCAAAGATGCCGGTATTTACGTCGGCCAGAGCCGCGACATCATCGTCCGCAACAACGAAGTCTTTCACAATGTCGCTGGCATTGAGATCGAAAACTCTGTCCGCGCCCTCGTTGCCAACAACAGCGCGCACCACAACACCGTGGGTATCCTTGTGTTTCTGCTGCCCAATAACCCTTCCAAAGTCGGCTCGCACACGCGCGTGGTCAACAATCGAACCTGGGAGAACAATCACGAGAACTTTGCCAAACCGGGCACCACCGTTTCGTTCCTCCCGCCGGGCCTCGGCATGTTCATCATGGCTGCCGACCACACCGAGGTGACGCAGAACCAGATCTTCGGCAACGACTCGCAAGGTATCCAGATGATCAGTTATCTTACCTCACAAGTCGCACCCAGGAAAAAAATCGACATCGACATCGAACCCAACTCCGACAACAACTTTATCCACCAGAATCGTTACCGTAACAATGGCCGTCATCCCGCCAAAAGTTATCTTGACCAGAAAATCCCCGGTGGCGACCTCGCGTGGGATGGCACTGGTGTCGGTAACGGCTGGCAGGAAGCACCCGGCGTAAAAACTTTTCCACCGGAGTTGCCGAAACGATCCGACCTGGAGCGCGTGAACTTTCCGGCGTTAGAGACCAGGTGATTGGCGGGCAGGAAAAGGGGTGGCCGGGTAGCACCAGCCTCTAAGCGGGTGCGAAATGAGACGAATCCGCGTTCGAGGTGCTTCCTCGGCGCAAGGTTTCAAAATACCTTGCGCGATTCCAAATGAGTCTCAATTTCCTGGCGCGTTCGCCAGACGGGGCGTAGTTCTTTGCGCGCAAACAACGGCATTTGATCAGTTCGGTGCGGCGAGCCAAGTTGCGACGAGTTGCCATAGCCAATCAGTGCCTTGGCGCGCACCGGGTTCGCAAACTCAATCGCGGCAACATAGGTATCACCGCCGCCCATCTGCAAAGGTCCGTTGTTCGTCCGCCCAAAATAAGCGGCGCGAAAAATTCCCAGGTCGCTCGGGCCGCCGTTCGCCGGGAGATCAACCTTGTCGATAAGCAGGTGGTAAACTTTGCCCCATGCGACATCGAGCGAACCGTAGTCTGCCTGGATTTTATCAGCGGCGGTTTCCAATGCGGCAACGGCCATCGCAGGATCAGCCAATCCGTCCGGGGTGGTCAAAGGCGATTTTTCGTTCCACGGAATGGCGAACAGGCCGCTCTTGCCTGCTCGTTGAGTCAGTTCCTTGAAAAATGCTTCGAACAAAACCGCGCCCCTGCTTTCCTCATCCGCGCAGCGATCCCAGGATTTCAGCACGGCCATCGCGCGTTTGGCTTTCTCATCGCCACTTTGCTGAACTGCGGAACTCAAGTCGTCCAGTATGCGGTCGGCGAGTTCCATGCGATTGGAATGCTTGTAGCGAACCATCTCTTCCAACGAAATGTGCGTGTCTTCCATCAGCATCCGCGCGGAACGTTGGGCGCGAAAGTGCATGAAACGCGGTGCCATGTAGGAAGGAAATTTATTTGCGTCAAGCGCCAGCGGATAAGTAGTTGTCCAAGGCGGATCGTTGGCGTTTTGCAACCAACCGGTGGGGGGGTCAACCACTCGCGGGAGTTCTTCGTAAGCATGAGTTTTTGTCCACAGAGTTGCCGAAGTATCTCCCGGCACGATGCCTGACCAGTTGTAGTTTCCCTTGGGTCGAACCGGCGTGCGACCGCCAAATAAATGCAGGATGTGGCCATCGCGATCCGCATACATCACGGTGAACATCGGGTTTTGCAACCGCTTCAAAGCAGTCTCAAATTCCGCAAAATTTTGGGCACGGCCCATGTCCCAGTACTGTTTGAAACCGTACGGCTGATCAAGGCCGACGACGCGCAGTGCCAGCGCCTTCCCTTTTTTTTCTTCGACGACCGGTCCGTGGATGGAACGGCGCACCACCAGTTTCTCTTCCCGCAAAGTGCCGTCCTTTTGTTTCACCTTGAGGATTTGATCTTCGTGCTCGAACTTGCGGATGCTGCCGTCCCAACGATACCCGCCATCCGCCAAAGTCAGTTCGTAAAGATCAGCACCGTCGTGCGTGTTTACGGTGTGAGTCCAACCCAGGTAATCGTTGAAGGCGATGGTCAATAGTGGAGAGCCGACCAGGGTCGCGCCGTAGAGGTTTACGCCCGGCGCGATGAATTGAGCCTCATACCAAAGATAAAAATCTGCCCAGCGGAGATGCGGGTTCGCCAATAGGAGTGCGTGTCCGCTTTCAGAGTGCGATGGGGCAATCGCCCAGGCGTTCGAGCCGTCAGGGTGCCAATCTTTCGCCTGGTTTCTGACCGAGCCGGAATTCACTACAAAGGTAAAATGAGTAATTCGTTGGGAGTGGGCGATGATATCAGTGGCAGTTACGGGAAGAACGATCTTCACGTCGTCGCTGATTTGGTCTGGATGTTCTTTGGCGTAATCGTTGATGCCTTCGGCGAAAGCGTCCATGTAGTTGCGAAACTCTGGCGACTGCGCCTGATACCATTCCTCAGCGCGATGCGGAACGCCCATCGTGCGAACCCAACGATCCGAGTCGAGATAATCCGCTCCCCAATATTCAGCGGCGCGTCCGCGAGCCTGCCCGTAGAGGCGGAGGATGAGATTGCCGTGGCTCTGCGCCTGTGCCCAACCGAAGCCATGAAAAAGCCCGATTGCGTCTTTGGCGTAAATATGCGGAATGCCCCAGGTGTCCCAAAGAATCTCGTTGCGCGCGATTGGCTCGGAGCCGGGCGTCCGATTTGAAGAGATGGGTGAAGTGCAGGAAGACGCGAAGACCGCGATAAGGAGGTTGAAGAACCAAACTGACTTCGGCCATCGCCATAAAGTAGAAATTTTTTCGTGCTGCGTGATATTGAACTCAGTCATAGACACCTTTCTGCCTCGTTATGGTTTTCTTCCTGATAGTTGGTTGATTGGGTGAGTGCAGGATAATAAGCGATCATGGGAAAGCCATATAAGAATCAACCCGTGCGATAAAAAGTGCTGGAGTTTGGCTGGATATGATTATCAAATGCCGTTTCACCAGTGCGGCGTGGACGGTTTTTTCATGAATAGGCGAAGAAGAGAATGGTTTTCCATGCGACGATTCCAACCTGGACCTCGTCTTCAAAACCATTGAGTGGGATGAAAGACGTAGTCCGAAATGATCAAGGCTTTTGGGCAAAAGGGACGCCGACTCAACTGGCCCTGGCAATTTTCACCAATTGTTTGCCGGTGTTCCGGCCTTGCAGCATCCCGATGAAGGCGCGCGGTGCGTTCTCAATTCCCTCGGCAATCTCTTCGCGGATTTTTATTCTGTCGGCTTTGTACCACTCCGCCATTTGCTGAAGTCCTTCGGCATAGCGGTCCGCGAACTGAAACACGAGAAATCCTTCGACGCGCGCCCGTTTCTCGATCAGCTTCCAAAGAAAACGCGGCCCCATTTCTGGTTTGGCCAGATTGTATTGCGAGATTTGTCCGCACACGCAAACGCGCGCCTTCACGTTAATCAGTTTGAAAACCGCATCCGTAACCGGCCCACCCGCGTTGTCAAAATAGACATCAATTCCGTTGGGGCACAGTTCCTTCAACTTCTTGAAATAATCATCAGTGGTCTTGTAATTGAAGGCCGCATCGAAACCCAGTTCGCGCACCAGGTAATCGACCTTTGTGTCCGAACCGGCGACGCCGACCACGCGGCAACCTTTAATCTTCGCGATTTGCCCCACCATCGAACCGACCGCGCCGGCTGCGCCAGAAATCACGACCGTTTCGCCCGCTTGCGGTTTACCGATGTCCAGCAAACCGAAATACGCCGTCAGCCCCGGCATGCCCAGCACGCTCAACGCCGTTGAAATGGGCGCCAACAGCGGATCAATTTTTCGCACCCCTTTGCCGTCGGACACCGCATACTCCTGCCAACCGAAAAACCCTTCCACAATGTCCCCCTTTTGAAACGGGGCGAGATTGGATTGCCTCACCTGACCGACGCCACCGCCGACCATGACTTCGCCAAGCTTGACTGGCGGCGCGTAGGACTTCACGTCGTTCATCCGCCCGCGCATGTAGGGATCGACCGAGAGATAAAGCGTTTGCACCAGCATTTCTCCAGCGGCGGGCGTCGGGATCGGCGACTCCACCAATTTGAAATCGGGTTCTTTGGGGAAACCCTCCGGTCGTTGTGCCAGGATAATTTGTTTGTTCACGATGCGGTAGAGTAAAGGCCAACGGTTACCGGTAAAAGAACGTTTAGAAATTTTGTGCAGCGTTGTTGGCCGCTCGCCACGATGGCCCGCAAGTTTAAGTGTCAGTATCCCAGTGCGAGTGGAGTTGGCCGTTCTCAGAGCGGGAACTCCGTCTTAATTTCAGTTGGCAGTTTGGCCACAAGAGCGGATTTCCTTGCGTGACTTTCGTTTTTGTTCGCCGCACATTCGCGCGATTGAACCGCATGAAAAAATCTTCTCCAGTTTCCCGCAGCGGACGATTCGCCAGTGGTCCAGGCGCGGATGTCGCGCAATTCACTGAATCCATTTCCTTCGATTGGCGGCTTTGGGAACAGGACATTCTCGGCTCCATCGCCCACGCGACCATGCTCCAAAAAATCGGCGTTCTGACGAAAGCGGAGTTGGCGCAAATCAAAAAAGGGCTGGAGCAAATCGGACAGGAAATTTTCGACGGCAAGTTCGAGTGGAAACCGGAACTCGAAGATGTCCACATGAACATCGAGGCGGAATTGACCAAGCGCGTTCCCGCCGGAGCGAAACTGCACACTGCTCGTTCGCGGAATGATCAAGTCGCGCTCGATATGCGGATGTGGTTGCGCGATGAGATTGCGGAATTTTCCGGCGAACTTCGGTCGTTGCAAAAATCACTTGTCGAACTTGGCGCGAAAAATTCTGATGTCATTATTCCGGGCTACACCCATCTGCAACGCGCCCAACCGGTTTATTTCGCGCATCATTTGCTGGCTTACGTCGAGATGTTCGACCGCGACCATTCGCGACTAGCCGATTGCTTTCAGCGGGTAAACGTTTGCCCGCTCGGCAGCGGCGCAATTGCCGGTTCTACTTTGCCGCTCGACCGCGAACTCGTTGCGAAACTTCTTGGATTCGTCGATGCAAAAGGAAATCCGCAACTCACGCAAAACTCGATGGACGCCGTGAGCGACCGCGATTTCGCCGTCGAATTTTGCAGCGTGGCGGCATTGGTCGCCGTGCATCTTTCGCGGATGGCGGAAGATGTGATTCTTTGGGCGAGCGCGGAATTTAATTTCATCAAAATCGCGGACGCCTACACAACTGGGTCATCGCTGATGCCGCAGAAAAAAAATCCCGACATCGCGGAGTTGGCGCGCGGCAAAACCGGACGCGTGTTCGGCAATCTCATTGCATTGCTCACGCTCTTGAAAGGTTTGCCGATGACTTATAACCGCGATTTACAGGAGGATAAAGAGCGGTTGTTCGACACGACAGATACGATTCGCGCCACGGTTCGATTGATGGCGTCGATGTTGCAAAATATTTCTGTCAACAAACCTGCGTGCGAAGTCGCAGCGAGGGATCCCGCTTTGCTTGCGACCGATCTTGCGGATTTTCTCGTGCGCAAAGGAATGGCATTTCGGCAAGCGCATCACGCCGTCGGCGCGGTTGTGGCGCTCGCGGAGAAATTAAAAAAACCGTTGAACAAACTTTCGCTCAAAGAATTTCAATCAGTGGACAAAAATTTTGGCGCGGATGCGCTTTCGGTTTTCGATTTAAAGAAAGCGATGTCGCAGCGAAATCTCATTGGCTCGCCGGGAACGAAGGAAGTCGAAAAACAACTAAGTCGTTGGCAGAAGGTGCTGGGCTGAACAATAAAGGCTTCATGAAATCAGGTGCAATAAAGCTAAAAAATTCAGTTGCCGCCTTGGTGGCAGTAATGGGCTTTGCCGTTTTCATTGCTCAGGGGGGACAGTTTGAAACTTGAGGTCACTTCAACAGGAGAAATCATTTCGGGTGGCCCGTCCGGTTCCCAAGCACAGCGGGCAATCGAAAGCCGAATCGAACAGCAGTCAGAAGGCAAAATCAGGTTGATAAATTTCAGACCGATAAAATCCAAATTTGCGAATGTCGAATTGGATGACCGAACTTTTTGTGAGATGGAATTTCAAGCTGACATCGAGTTTTCCGAACGATGTCGTTGGTCTGTCAACTATCGCGGCAGGCCATTAACCTTCAAGACATTCGCCACGAGCAATTCGACGGTGTCGGGCAATTCAATCCACCGACAGATCGAAATTTCGGAAGCAGGGGAAAAATTTACGGTGAATGGAGCAGTTTGGTTTAATTCGATCACGAATAGTTGGGCAGTCGCTGGCTTTGCTGCGGCAGGACCACCGGAGCAAACCGTCGATGTCCAGAGCAAAAAATGTATCAATAACTTGAGGCAGATTGGTTTGGCTTTTCGCCTTTGGTCGGGGGACCACGACGATCATTATTCATTCAATGTGAGCACCAAAATCGGTGGCACTTTGGAACTCTGTGCGCGCGGAAAGGACGGGTTCGACGAAAATCTGGCGGTGCATTTCAAAAGTCTATCGAATGAACTGGGCGCACCCGTCATGCTTATTTGCCCCTTGGATTCCTCGAAAAGCACCGCAGCCAATTTCGCGGAGCTTCAATCCGCCAACATCAGCTACCAGCTACGCACCGGAACCAAAATTGACGAAACAAATCCAGAAGAAGTTTTAGCGGTCTGTCCCTTGCACAATCATGTCCTCCATGCCGATGGAAGTGTAAAGCCGGGCAAGCAAAAATGAACTGGTTAGCACGCAATCTATTTGACAGATTGTTGATTACTCAAGTGAAGGTTGATGCAATGATGGTGGTTCCACGCGACCAGGAATGTCTAAGAGCCTGTTTGAAAACCCCGGTTTGGAGTTCCGCCTTCAGGCGGCAGAGCGCGGAAACCGCCTGAAGGCCGAACTCCGAACCCCGCCGGGTTGAAGCCCAAATGAGTTTTCAAACAGGCTCTAAAATATTCTACAAAAATCCTGTGGTGAGCGCGCGATTGCTTTTCCGATCTTGTTTTCGCTCTTAAACCATTTAGTTTTTACCCATGACATTTCCGATCACCGCTTACATTGAAGCCGCATTGGAACTGGCGCGTTACGACAAGCTGGACGACGGCTCGTTCGCAGGTGAAATCCCAAAACTCAAAGGCGTGGCGGCGTTTGGACGCACCTTGCGCGAGCGTGAAAACGAACTGCGCTCGACGTTGGAGGATTGGATTCTGGTTGGGTTAAAGATGGGACACAAACTGCCGGTGCATTGTTAATGCGTTCAGTTTCATTGGAGAAATGGGACTGTTTGTAAAATGACGGATCATCTGAACCAACTGCTCCGTGCCACGTCGCGCTCGTTTTACGCAGCCGCCAGCTTCGCCTTTTTTCGCCAGGCGCGCTCGACAAACTTGCGGGCTTCCTTCGCGCCGCGCAGTAGGCAGTCGGAACTGATGTCGCAATCCAGCTTTGGCCAATAGACGGACGAGTGGCTAATTTCAAAATCCAAGCGGTCGCGTCGCGCGGCGAGTTGGAGCGTGGGATAAAACGACAGCGGCACACTCACCGTTCGTCCATCTTCCAGATCGAACGTCAAACGGTCGTCGGTTATTTTCACGGCCATTACGCCCGGCGGCGGATTGTTATTCGGTTTCATTCCATGCCTCCATCAATTCAGTTTCGTGCGCGACGAGTATTCGGGCGATGGCCCGGAGTTCGGCTTCGCGAAAGCCTTTGTTCCAACTCAACTGCGCCGGCGCGAGCCAGAACTTGGCTTCCTTGCCACCCTTATGCACATGCACATGGGCTGGTTCATCAGGCTCGGAACTATAAAACCCGATCCGAAATCCTTTGACGCGCAAGACGGTCGGCACGAGTTGAGATTACGATTGCGGCTGAAGGTTTGCAAGATTCGTGCAAGTGAATCAAACCTCAACGATTGCCCATCGCGACGTCACGCTTGTTTTCTTTTTGAAACCATTTAGTTTTTGGCCATGACGTTTCCGATCACCGCTTACATTGAAGCCGCGTTGGAACTGGCGCGTTACGACAAGCTGGACGACGGCTCGTTTGCAGGTGAAATCCCAAAACTCAAAGGCGTGGCGACGTTTGGACGCACCTTGCGCGAGTGTGAAAACGAACTGCGTTCGACGTTGGAGGATTGGATTCTGGTTGGGTTAAAGATGGGAGACAAACTGCCGGTGCTTTGCCGGATTTGATCTAATCTGCATGTCCGGTTTCTCTGCAATAGCGGGACTCACTTTGAAATGACGGATGCATTAAACCAACTGCTCAAGGCGACATCGCGCTCGTTTTACCTCACGATGCGAATTTTGCCCGGCGCGATTCGTCCGCAAATTTCTCTCGCCTATTTGCTCGCCCGCATGACAGATACGATTGCTGATACAGAAATTATTTCGGTGGAGCGACGACTCGAAGCGCTGGAAAAGTTGCGCGCACGAATCTTAGGAACAAGCAACGCGCGCCTGGACTTCGGCGAAGTGGCGAGTGCTCAAGGTTTGCCCGGGGAGAAAATTTTATTGGAACGTTGCGAAGATGCGCTCCACTTGCTTGCTCAATTTTCCAAAGAAGATCAAAAACGGATTCGCGAAGTTCTGAACACAATTACGAGCGGACAGGAATTGGATTTGAAACGTTTTGCAAAATGGGGCGAGACTACCGGCGAGCCGACTCGCGGGGACGCTCGCCCCACCCGCCAAAGCATCATCGCGCTACAAACCGAAGATGAGTTGGATGATTACACCTATCGTGTCGCCGGTTGTGTTGGAGAATTTTGGACAAAGATTTGCCGAACACATTTGTTTCCAACCGCAAAAATCGACGACGACATGCTCACGACAAACGGGATTCGATTCGGAAAAGGATTGCAGCTCGTGAATATCCTTCGCGACCTGCCGCGCGATCTGCGTTCGGGCCGGTGCTACATCCCTCAAAAACGTTTAAACTCTATTGGCTTAAGTCCGGACGATTTGCTTTCGCCGTCGAACGAACCGAAGTTTCGCCCGCTTTACCAGAACTACTTGAACATGGCGCAAGACCATCTGGCCGCCGGTTGGGATTACACAAATCATTTACCGAAAAACCATTTCAGAATGAGGCTTGCTTGTGCCTGGCCAATTTTGATCGGAGCAAAAACATTGCGAAAATTACGGTCTGAGAATGTCCTGGATCCGGCTCAGCGCGTGAAGATTCGCAGGGCGGAAGTCCGCAATATAATAGCCGAATCGCTTTTGCTTTATCTTTATCCTGCTGCTTGGAAGAGGCAATTCACGAAGTTTAAAGGATGAGGAAATCCTATTGATTCCTGTTGCCCTTTCCGGTACTAATTCGAAATGCGATTCCAAAAATTAGTGACATTTTTCCTGCTGGCCGGCTCGACTTTGAGCGTAGCATTAGCGCAAACCGCCTCCGAATCAGACCCATTGGTGGAGGCCTTGCGGCGTAAACAAATGGAATTGGACGCCCAGGAAGCCCAGGGAGTGAGACCAGGTAACCCCCCTCCGCCGACCCAAAAACCGACGCGGCCCGCCGCAGTGGCCAAACCCAAAATGGACGTGGTTCCACCGGTTCAACCTCCAGTCGTGGCCAAACCAGCGGTAGTAATGCCGCCCGCCGCGCGATCTGCGGATGAGGATCAATTAGTAGAAGCGCTCCGCCGCAAACAATCACAATTGGACGGCAGTCAAGGCGTCAGGTCTGCGCCCGCTGTTGCTGGTGGACAGGAAGAAACTTCAAGGAAAATTCGCCAGATCGAGGCGGACATCAGAGCCAAAGACGCTGCCCTGAAGAAGACGGCTGCAACCAAGCCCTCTAAAACGGCTCAAGCATTGAACACCGCGCCGATTTACGATTTGAACACCAAGGAAGGGAAGCTGGCTGAACTTCTTGTCCGATACAAAGCGGACGAAATTACGCCGCATGAATATCATTTGCAGCG
>JBKJOA010000158.1:0-4787 GCA_046593365.1 Limisphaerales bacterium | reverse complement strand
AACGATCGAACCGAGGTCGCCGAGGAAGCAATCACCGCGTTGGCATCGTCGAGGAATGCACTGGCTCCGCAATTTCTCTTCAATAAATTCTGGCGCAATCTGTCCGCCGCCCAACGCCGAACTGCTCTCAAACTTTTGTCCGGCAGCAAGCACGGAGCGGCGGGTATCGTGCGGGCCGTGAAAAATGGCACTATGGCAAAAGCGGAATTGGATGGCGCGCTCCTCGAAAAACTTCACGCGGTTCTCGGCGACGATGCTGACCTCGCGGCCCTCATTTCAGAAATGAATTTGCTGTTTCGCCCCGTGCTGCGGCTCGATGGCAAGGACAACGCGTGGGCGGATTCCGACATCACCCTCGAGGGTGCGTTCACAGTCGAAACCTGGATCAAATTGGATTCCGGCATCGACAACAACGACGGGATTCTTGGCGTGCCCGGTGTTCTCGACATGAATTTCTATGGCGGACATTTTCGAGTCTGGATCGCTGGAACGATTCAAGACGCCATTGTCGCCAAGAAAAAAATTAATGGGGATGTCTGGACTCATGTCGCCGTGACGCGCGAAGGCAATGGTGCGCTACGGATTTATCAAAATGGGGAACTCGACACCGATCAGGGTAAATTAGCTCCACAGAAATTTGAACATTGCCGAATCGCCTGGACCGGGCCGGCGCAAGGAACGGCTGGATGGTTGAACGAGTACCGCGTTTGGAATCGCGCTCGAACTGCGGACGAGATTCGTGCCGATTTTGATCGCAGCTTCGAAGGTGACGCGAAGCCGCTCGGCCTCGTGCATTATTTCAGCGCAACCAATTGGAACAAACTTCAAGACGGCGCGAAGGTGATGCAAACTTTGGATTTTCCGCCTTTGATGAATGCCGCTGAAGCCAAAGCTCTCGCCGAAAAGTTTTCCAAATTTCGTGCGTTGGCGAAAATGAGCGGCGATATCACTCGCGGGAAAACGTTGTTCAGCAGTATTTGCATGAGTTGCCATTCCGTGGGTGGCCAAGGCGGGCAAGTGGGACCGGTTTTAAGTGGCGCCGGGGCGTCGGGCGTCGAAGCGTTATTGCGCAACTTGCTGACCCCAAGCGCGGCGATGGAAGCAGGCTATCGAGTTTTCCGCGTGGAAATGCTGAACGACGACGTGCTTGACGGCATTTTGGTTTCGCAGGAGAAAGACGCGATGATCATCCGACGACCGAACACGGAAGACACGCGCATTGCTTCGAAAGAGGTGCGCCGGGCAGAATTTATGCGCCGCAGCATGATGCCGGATGGGTTGCTCGACACGATAACTCCCGAAGAGGTCACAGATTTGTTTACTTATCTTCAAACGTTAAAATGAAACCAAAATTTTCATCAGAACATCAGGACGGCAGTGGTTTCTACATGCGGTTCGCGCTCACGATCCTGATTGCTTTGCCGTTGCTCGTCCAAGCGAAGACCGATCAACCGTCGCGGCCTAATATCGTACTTGTGATGACCGATGACCAGGGCTACGGCGATTTAGGGGTCACGGGAAATCCGATTTTAAAAACGCCGCACATCGATGGGTTCGCCCGGGAAAGCGTTCGATTCACCGACTTTCATGTCAGCCCAACTTGCGCGCCGACGCGCACGGCATTGATGACCGGCAGGCATGAATTTCGTTCCGGTGTCACCCACACCATCTTTGAGCGTGAGCGGATGAGCCTCAAAGCGGTGACCATCGCGCAACTTTTAAGAGATTCGGGTTACACCACGGGCATTTTTGGTAAGTGGCATCTTGGCGACGAAGATCCTTACCAGCCGGGCCAGCGTGGATTCGATGAGGTTTTTATTCACGGCGCGGGTGGAATTGGACAGACCTATGCGGGTAGCTGTGGTGATGCGCCGGACAACAAATATTTTGATCCGGCCATTTTGCACAACGGCAGTTTTAAGAAAACGAAGGGTTACTGCACGGATGTTTTTTTCCAGCAATCGCTGAACTGGATGAACGAAAAGCGGGAAAAGAAATCACCCTTCTTCGCCTACATTGCGTTGAATGCTCCTCACGCACCGCTCGATTGCCCCGAAGAATATCGAAAGCATTATGAAGGCAAGGTCGATGAAAACACCGCCAAATTTTTCGGCATGATCCAAAATATCGACGATAATTTTGGCCGCCTGCTCGCCAGGCTGAAGGAGTGGAACATCGAGCGCGACACGCTGGTAATTTTCATGACCGATAATGGCGGAACGACCGGGGTTAAAGTTTTTAACGCGGGAATGCGCGGACAAAAAGCCACTCCTTACGAAGGTGGCACCCGCGTCCCATCATTCTGGCGTTGGCCGGCGGGTTTCAAGGGCGGGCGCGATTGCAAAGCGTTGACGGCGCACATGGATGTTTTTCCTACGTTCGCAAAAATTGCCGAAGCCGGGATCCCGAGAAAACTCCCACTGGATGGCCGCAGTCTTTTACCGCTGCTCCAGAACCCACAGGCGAGCTGGCCGGATCGATTTCTATTCACCCATGTTGGTCGATGGGACAAAGGCAAAGTCGAAGAGTCCAGGTTTAAGAATTGTTCAGTACGCAATTCGCGATTTCATTTCGTCAACGATTCGGAACTTTACGATTTAAAAACTGACCCGGGTGAACAACAAAACGTGTTCATGGACTATCCCAAGGTGGTGAAGAAAATGCGTTCCGTTTACAACCGGTGGTGGAGCGAAATCCTTCCGGCATTGGAAAATGAAAATGCGATTGGCCCCAAGGTTAACCCGTTCAAAGAACGTTACTGGAAACAATATGGCGGCGGGCCTGAAACGTAATCATGCGATTGGATTTATTATAGCGCAACGTCACAGCACGACCAAGCCGCAGTCGAACTGGCATAAGCCTGATTCGACGCCGGGCAACGGCGTTAAAAAACTTCGCGAATGGATTGAATCTCACGAAAAGTAATGCTTTGCAGAGCACAAAAAAAATCGAGTGGTGAATTTTCTCTGCGTCTCCGCGAGTCTGTGGCAGACTCGTTCCCAGGCAGCTATGAAGAAATATATTTTCATTAGTTTCATTTTATTGAGCACAAGGATTTTCGCGGAGGATTGGCCGCAATTCCTCGGCCCAAATCGCGACGGCATTTCCACCGAAACCAGTTTGTTGGAAAAATTTCCGACCAACGGACCGCCTCTCGTTTGGCAAAAGGAGATCGGAACAGGCTACAGCGCGCCCTCCGTTCGCGGGGACAAATTGGTTTTATTTCACCGCGTCGGAAATGAAGAAGTCGTGGAAGCTTTTGGCGCAACCAACGGCACCGCGATCTGGCGCTATGCTTACCCGAGCAGTTTTCAAGATCCCTACGGCTACAACAATGGCCCGCGCTGCACTCCTCTGCTCTCCGATCATTTCTGTTATACGTTCGGTGCGGAAGGAATGTTGAGCTGCCTCGATTTAAAAACCGGCAAACTCGTCTGGCAACGAAACAGCGCGAAGGAATGGAATATTCCCGAGGCCTTTTTCGGCGTCGGCAGCACGCCGGTACTCGAAGAGAATCTGTTGATCGTGATGATCGGCGGGCAACCCAATGCCGGGGTCGTGGGGCTTGACGCAAAAACGGGTAAAACCGTTTGGGAAAGTGTTGGTGAAAAAAACTGGACCGGTGTGCCGATGACCGGCTGGCCGGGCGAACGCAAAGTGGAATGGCGTCGTCACGAAAAACAAGCCAGCTACGCCACGCCTACTCTCGCGACGGTGAATGGAAAGCGAATGGCCTTTTGTCTGATGCGACAAGGTTTGGTTTCGCTGAATCCGAAAACCGGAGAAGTCTATGACAGTTTTTGGTTTCGTGCGCGCGTGGACGACTCCGTGAACGCGGCAAATCCCGTCGTAGTCAGCAACCAGGTTTTTATTTCCAGTGCCTATTACAAATGCGGTTCCGTTCTGCTGAAGGTTAAACCGGAGAATCATAAATTTCAGGAGATCTGGCGCAGCCTTGTTTTGGAAATTCATTTCACGACTCCAATTATCAAAGACGGCTTTCTCTACGCGTTCAGTGGTCGCAATGAGCCAGACGCACGGTTCCGCTGCGTGGAATGGCAAACCGGCAAAACAATCTGGGATCGCGACGAACATTGGCAGGCGCACAGCACACCGCAGCCAACCAATTACGGGCGCGGTTCATGTATTTTAGCGGACGGCAAACTTATCGTGTTGGGCGAAGGCGGGTTGCTCGGGTTGTACAAATTGAATTCCAAAAAGGACGAAGAACTTTCTCGCTGGCAAGTCCCTCAACTGCATTATCCGACCTGGGCCGCACCAGTTCTCGCCAACAAAAAACTGTATCTCCGCAGCGAAGATCGACTGGTTTGCCTGGAACTGTCGAACCGTTAGCCCGGATATTTCTCAGGCACTTTGACCCCACTACCTGAAACCCGACAAAGCAAAATCCCCCCCAGGAGCGGCAAGCAAAAGATGTTGCATTTGAAAATAACCCGGAGCTTTAGCTCTGGGTTCCTGGTTCAACCCACCCTCAATTCCCGCAGGGACGAAAGAATGTTTTCCAACGCGACACTTCCTTTCGTCCTGACGGACTTTGAAAAATCAATTCGGACGCTTCACCCAGCCATCAATGGCTGGGCTATTTTCGGATAGTCAACGTCGGGTGATGTGAGGTTGCTGAACCCATGAAAACCCAGAGCTTATCGTCTTAGCCAGTTGCGCCCGCGCAGTCGTCAGTTGCACAGGCGCAAACGGGAAAAGGTTCAACACATGTTCGAAGGGACAAATGTTTAAACCGGGCGACCTCGCGCCATTGCTCGCGCAGT
>JBKJOA010000351.1:0-5082 GCA_046593365.1 Limisphaerales bacterium | reverse complement strand
CTTCTTCCGTCAGTTCGAGGACACTGAACTTTTCCGTCGTTTGACGAAGATAGCCGAGTCGCACCAGTTCGCGTCCAATCGCCCCCCATTCCTGACGATTATGTTCTTTGCCGATGGCGTAGGTGGAAAGTTTTTCGTGACTCCATCGGCGCAGCTTTTCCGTATCGGCTCCCGTCAAAACTTCGATGATGTGATTCATGCCGACGCCAAAACCGCTGCTCTCGCGGACACGGTAAACGCACGAAAGAAATTTTTGCGCGGCGAGGGTGCCGTCGAAAGTGGAGCGGGGCGAAAGGCAATTGTCGCATCCGCCACAGTTCGGAGTTCCGCCTTCAGGCGACTCCAAACCGCCTGAAGACGGAACTCCGAACGTCTCGCCGAAATACGCGAGCAATTCCGCGCGACGGCAAACCGCGCATTCAGCGTAATGCACCATCTGCTGCAATTGTTCGCGCGCAATTCTTTGTTCTTGCGCGCTTTTCTCGTCAATGAATTGCATCTGTTTGACGACATCGCCCGCGCTGAAAAGCAGAACACATTCGCTTGGCAAACCATCGCGACCCGCTCGCCCGGTTTCCTGATAATAGCCTTCGATATTTTTCGGCAGATCGTAGTGGATGACAAACCGCACATTCGATTTGTTGATGCCCATGCCGAAAGCAATCGTCGCGCAAATCACGTTGACCTCATCGCGTAAAAACAATTCCTGATTTTTTGCGCGATCTTTTTGGTCGAGACCGGCGTGATACGGTTTTGCCTTCACGCCGTCCGCATTTAAACGGTCAGCGACCATTTCCGCGGCTTTGCGGCTTTGGCAATAAACAATTCCACTTTCCAGCGGACGCTTGCGCACGAAAGCCAGTGTTTGTTCGTAAGGTTTATTTCTCGCGAGAACTCGATAAATCAAATTGGGGCGATTGAAACTCGCGACGTAAGTGGCGGAATTGCTCAGGCGCAAATGTTTGATGATGTCTTCGCGCACGCGCTCGGTCGCGGTTGCGGTCAACGCCATGAAAGGAACATTTGGAAAGTGATCGCGCAGTTCGGCGATTTGCCGATATTCGGGACGAAAATCGTGTCCCCACTCGCTGATGCAGTGCGCTTCATCGACGGCGATGAGCTGCACTTTCCAACGTTTCAAATCGTCGAGAAAACCGGAAAGCATCAGCCGCTCCGGGGCAACGTAGAGCAAACGGAATTCACCATTGTGCAATCCACGCAAACGGGCGCGTGATTCACCAGCGGCAAGGGATGAATTTAAAAAAGTTGCCGCCACCCCGCTGGCTTGCATGGCATCGACTTGATCTTTCATCAACGCAATCAGCGGCGAAACGACCACCGTCAAGCCGTCGCGAGCCAAAGCAGGCAATTGAAAGCAAAGCGATTTTCCGCCGCCGGTCGGCAAGAGCGCGAAAACATCTTTGCCCGCGAGCGCATCGAGAATGATTTCTTCCTGCAACGGACGAAACGAAGTGAAACCGAAAAACTGTTTCAGCAGCGGCAAAAGTGAAATGGTTTCAGAATTCATTGCGCGCTACCACTAAACCCAATCAACGCAATCGATTCAAGCCCGCGTAGATGTTTCGTTGCTCAGTCCCGTCGAAAAAAAGCATTCTTGCCGCACGCTTTCCACTCGGTATTTTCCTGTCCGCAGCGCGTCGCAACCAATGCTCAAGAGGCTTATGTCTAAAAATAACAACCCAGGAAATTTTATCAGACCGTTCATCGTCTCCCTTTCGTTTCTCATTCTTTGGTTTGGATCTCAGAGGAGCCTTCACGCGGACGACACATTGATGCGCCGCGAATGGAAGGTGGACGGCGTTGTTCGCGAAGCGCTCGTTCATGTTCCGGCAACGGCCAAAACGAATGCCGCGCCGGTTGTTTTTGCGTTTCATGGACATGGTGGCTCCATGAACAACGCCGCGAAGATGTTCGGCTATCACACGCTCTGGCCGGAGGCGATTGTCGTTTACATGCAGGGACTCAACACGCCCGGCAGGTTGACCGATCCCGAAGGCAAGAGACCGGGATGGCAACAGGGCGTTGGCGACCAGAATGACCGCGACCTGAAATTCTTCGACACGGTGCTGGCGAGCTTGAAAAAGGATTACAAGGTGGACGCCAAACGCCTCTATTCCACCGGACACTCCAATGGCGGTTCGTTCACCTATCTGCTGTGGGAAGCGCGCGGAAATCTCTTCGCCGCGTTTGCGCCGTCGGCCTCACTCTCGCGCTCGCTCGTGCAACCCAAAGAAAATGGCACGGCGGCGCTCAATGAGAAAACCACAAACCCGGCGAACCGAACGTTTCTTCCCAAGCCGGTGTTGCACGTCGCGGGCGAAAACGATCCGCTCGTGAAATTCGCGTGGCAGAAAATGATGATCGACGCTCTCCGCAAACTCAACCAATGCGGCGAAGGCAAACCGTGGGAGCAGGAAAAGCACTGCACCCATTACGAATCCAAATTCAACGCGCCCGTCGTGACCTTCATCCATCCCGGCACGCACAAGTTTCCTGACGAAGCCCCGGCGATGATCGTGAAGTTTTTTAAGCAGCACGCCAATCGCGCCCCTCTGGTTTACGAAGGCACTTTTGGCCCGGGCCTGGGCAAACACATCGTCTTCATCGCGAGCGATCACGAATACAAATCCGAAGAAGCCCTTCCCGCTCTCGCCCGCATCCTCGCCAAACGTCACGGCTTCAAATGCACTGTCCTCTTCGGTGTCGATCCGAAGACCGGCGCAATCATGACCGGCCTTTCCAATATCCCCGGGACCGAGGCCCTGAAGACGGCCGATCTCATGGTCATCTTCACACGATTTCAGAATCTGCCCGCCGAACAAATGCAGCCGATCGTCGATTATCTCAATCGCGGCGGCCCGGTCGTCGGACTGCGCACGGCGACGCATGGCTTCAATATTCCGAAGGACAGCCCGTTCGCGAAATACGACTACGAATATTCCGGCGACGATTACAAAGGCGGATTCGGACGGCAGATTCTCGGCGAGACCTGGGTTGGCCATTACGGGCCGAACCACCAATCCAGCACGCGACTCGACATCGTTCCGGGAAAGGCGAACCACCCGGTGCTCACTGGAGTGACCAACATGTGGGCCGAGATCGGCGCATACAACGCGTATCCGATCGATGGCAGCGAAATTCTGGCGATGGCGCTGCCGCTCACCGGCATGGAACCATCGTCACCCGTGGACCCAACCAAAAAGCCGATGCCCGGCGCGTGGGTGCGTACCTACCAGAGCGCTTCGGGCAAACCCGGTCGCGTCTTCACGAGCACTTACGGTGCGTCGAGCGACCTGGTGAACGAAGGTTTCCGCCGCATGGTGGTGAACGCCTGCTTCTGGGCCGTCGGCCTCGAACGAGCGATCCAGCCGAATTCCGACATCAGCCTCGTAGGTCCGCTCCGTCCGACCTGGCACGGCGAAACGAAGCGCGCCACCGGTGTGACTCCGGAAGACTTGGCTGATTGGGATTCGCCAATCTGGCCTGAGCCAAAAAAATGAGAACAATCCGGCACGCATAAATTTTTCAGAAGCAGCCCCCGGTTATCTCAGCCCGAATTCCGAAGTATAGCGATTGCCGAAAGAAATTTCCGGATAAAGTGATTTAGTACTTGTACTTTTAGAGGGGATGTGGTTGAAACTGATCGTTGCGTCCGACCGAATTACATCCCAACGCGGAGAACGCCACGACGGAGGAACTCCGGGTGGCGATGGAAGCCTCGCCAACCAAACGTGGCTATATTCGTTTGGCGGTCATTCGTTCTCTGCTCATGGGTATTCCCCGGGCCACAGTCTGCCAGCAGTTTTTCCGCACGGACCGGATGGTGCGCCTGTGGATCGAGTGTTTTAACACCAGCGGGATCGACGCGCTGATTACCCGTCCACGTTCCGGGCGGCCCCGCAAAGCCAAACTACCCGCCCTGCGTGAGTTGCTGGAGCCCGTGCTCCAGAATCCCGCCCAAGCGGGTCAGGTTCATTGGACGGCGGTCAAGCTGCACGGTTTCTTGAAGGAGAAGCTGGCGATTGAACTGGGCTATCGTACCACCGTGCGCTGGTTGCATGAATTGGATTTCCATTGGCGCGTGCCCCGCCTCTGGCCCGAGCGCCCGGATGAAGAAAAAAGCAAAGTTTTCCTCGAACAACTCCGCTCTTGGACGGCCGATGACACGGTGGAGTTGTGGTTCCTGGATGAAACCGGAATTGAAGGGGATCCCCGCCCGCGCCGCCGCTGGGCTCAACCCGGCAAACCACGGATCGTGCCGCACCTGGGAGACCATATCCGCCAAAATGTCGTCGGGGCCGTCTGCCCCAAAAATGGCGCGCTCTTCAGCCTGATCGTCGAGAGCATGGATACCGAAGTCTTTCAGATTTACCTGGACGAATTGGCCAAGGCCGTCCCGAAAAAGGAAGGCCAACGGCAACTCCTCATCATGGATAACGCCTCGTGGCACAAGTCAGCCCAACTGCATTGGCACCATTTTGAGCCAGCCTACCTGCCTCCTTATTCCCCGGACTTTAACCCCATCGAACGTTTGTGGCTCCGCCTCAAAGCCGATTGGTTCTGGGATTACATCGCCCACTCCACCCAGGAACTTTCCGACCGCCTTTGTCTGGCCCTCAAAAGCTTCCTCAATGACTCCCTTAAAACCGCCTCCATCTGCTCTATCCGGAAATAACTTTCGGCATTCAGTATAAGATAAATTAGTTAGAGCCTCCTCACGTCGGCTGCTACGAATAAAGTCGTGAACATGGCGAATCATAAAATCCAAATCGACATCGCGCGACTCCAACGCGAAATCGACGAGTTGGCTTTGATTTCCGAAAATCCTCCGCCCGTCGTCACGAGAATTTTATTTTCTGAAGCTGATTTGCTCGGACGCGAGTTCGTCAAAAATCTTAGCCGCGAAGCGGGTCTTGCATTGCGAGAAGATGCGGTGGGAAATATTTTCGCACGCTGGAATGGAAAAGAAAGCGATGCGCCACCTGTCGCAACCGGCTCGCACATCGACGCCATTCCTAATGCCGGAAAATTTGATGGCGTCGTTGGAGTGCTCGGCGCAAT
>JBKJOA010000516.1:0-2535 GCA_046593365.1 Limisphaerales bacterium | reverse complement strand
TCGGCAAGTTTCAAGTTCTCAAGCTTTCCATCCGCAACGAGCGGCATGCCGGGCACGAACTTCGGCGCATAATGATGGTAGAGATTCCAGAAATCATTCGTCGCTTGTCCCGTGGCGGCGAAGCCGGTCTTGGCGCTCTTTTCGCCCACCCCGAAATCCACGTTGAGCAGGGTTTGAGCAGGGATGGGCGTGGTGAAGAAAAGCAGAGCCAGGACAATGAGAAAGGGACGCCATATTGCCGTCAGCATTGTGGTCGCGACAGCGTCATGGAGTGCAGCAGCCCTCTGCCGTTTTTTGAATTGGCGCTGTGTAATCGAGTCCCAACTCCAAAACGGCATAGGGCTGCTGCACTCCAAAACCTGGCGGGATAGGGGGAGGTTTAAGAACTGTTTCGAGAGTTGAGTTGTGGTTTTCATATTGTAGGGAACATCCCAGAACTACTTTTCGGAATTGGATTGATGGGGGCTATTCGGTTTTCGGTGTGGATGGTTTCATGCCGCGAATCGTAAACTTAATTCTCTGCTGCTTCTACTTCTTTCTCATTTATCCCGAACTTTTCACCCAGTTACCGCAGATAGCCTGCGGGCCATGATGAGAGGAGTGACCTGCACCGCTTTCTGTGTCAATTTCGAGAAGCGACTCATTTTCGTAGCTTGACTACCCGCAATCCTGACTCAGAACGAGCTGATTATGATTCTCACTGGTGAGAATCCCATGACCCCCATTGTTTGGTAAGCCATTTGCTCATGTCACATATGACTCTTGAACTTAAGAAGATTAAACCAACAGACCGCTCCGGCTTGGGTATCGCGTTTTTCCTGGGCGATATCACCATCGAGATGGGTTCTATGGATATTGTTTACATGGCATTGCTTTCAGGCTTCGCCACACACGGTGTCGTCTGTTGATGCGATAGAAAATGGGGAATGGTTCGAGCAAGCGAGATAAAAACATGCAAATAAATTGGCACCACAAATTAATCGTGACCGTCCTTGGCGTCATTCTCACTGTCATACCCTCCGTTGGCGCGCCTCCCACTGGTGGGTCGGCTCCCATCGCGCCGCCGTCCGGCGGCTTTGAAATTGACGGTGATCTGCTCGCCAACACACCTTCTACAAACGTAGGCGACTGGACGTTGAATACCAATGTCGCACCCGGCAACGGTCTGAGTGTGCTTGGTCCAACCGGCGGGCCGCTCGATCCGATTCGTACGTTTCACTTTGTCGATTCCTACAACAACACGGCGGACAATATTTTCAACGGCGGGGCCAAGTGGGTGGACAACCCGAACTCGTGGGGTTGGACCACCGGCAAACCTTCTTCAAAGACGGACATCAACAACGTGCTGCTCCACATCAGTTCCGACACCAACGATCATGTGTGGGCCGTGATTGCAGCGGATCGCCTGAGCACCTCCGGCGATTCTTACATTGATTTTGAGTTTCTGCAAAGCCCGCTCACGCTGAACGGAAATGGAACGTTCACGTCCAACGGCCCGAACGGCGGCCGCTCTACGAATGACGTCCTGTTGAGCGTCGGTTTCACCGGCGGGGGCAAGGTAGCCGACTTTTTTGCCTGGCGCTGGCAGGCCAGCAGTGGCGGTTTTGCCTATGGCAACGTCACAACGAATCTGCCGGTGGGTGGTGTGTTCGTCGCGTTGAATAGCAGCACTGTCGCCACGCCCTACAGCGCTTTCGGTCAAATGAGCTACGCGCCGAACGCCTTTGCCGAAGCGGCCATTGACCTCACCGCACTTCTCGGCAACTTCGATCCGTGCTTCTCCGTCGGCTTCAAAACGATCATGGTCAAAACCAAGTCCTCGTCCTCCAGCAGCGCATCTATCGAGGATTTCATCAACCCGATCCAATTCAGCTTGAACATTGGTCCTGGCGCAAACGCCGGCCCGAATCAGGTTCATTGCAACGAAGGCCCGGAAGCAGCGTTCACGCTACAAGGGGCGGCGTCCAGCGGCCTGCAATCCGTTGGCAGCATCGCGTGGAGCGTCGTCAACGGGAACGCGATCATTGACGATCCTGCTTCACTCGTGACAATTGCGCGCGTTTCTTCGGCCAGCGCTACTCTGCGGCTGACCGTCACGCAGATCAACGGTTGCGTCAAGACGGACGATATCGTGCTCACGGTGCAACCGTCGCCCATCTGTGCCATCACCAGTGTGACGGACACCTGTCCCCGCACGACCAACACGTTCAACGCACCGTTGGGAATGAACTCCTATTTTTGGGCCGTAGTCGGGAACGGTGCGATTTCCGGCCCAGCCAATCAATCAACGGTCAAAATTGTTGCAGGATCGGTTTGCGGGGCAAACTACACACTCTCTCTCGCCATGATCACCAATGCCTGCACGGTTTCCTGTTCCACCGATGTGGCGGTGGTGGACACCAACGCACCCGTCCTCACCTGTCCGCCTGATCTGGTCCTCGATTGTCCGGCAGTCACTACTACTAACGTGTCTGGCGTGGCCACTGCAACAGACAGTTGCAGCCGGGTCACGGTGACCTACATCGATTCCGAAAC
>JBKJOA010000441.1:0-4635 GCA_046593365.1 Limisphaerales bacterium | reverse complement strand
TATTCTTTGCGCGCGTTAATAAAATCTTTCTTCGGCGATACGGTAGGGACGAGTTCCATCTCGTCCCATTTCAAAAACAAAAATAGGGACGCGATGGAACGCATCCCTACCATTACGATTTCTGAAAAGCTTGGCGCGGCGATTCTTATCGTGACGACGTTTGTAATCGGCATTTATCCACGGCTCCTTTTGGATTTGATTGCGCCCAGTTTGAATTCGCCGCTCATGCAGCGGCTGTGGAAAGGCGGACAGCTGTGACTTTCAATTACGCTGAAATTTTCAAGCTGGTCGTTCCAGAAACAATTGTTGTCCTCACGGCGTTAGTGGTGTTGACGTTTAATTTGTTAGTCAAACGAACTGCCGACAGGATGTCGGCAACACTTTCTTCGCTCGGCTGCGTCGTCGCGATTGTTTGGATTTCGTTCGCGCCAAATTACGCAAATCTGCTGAACGGGATGCTCGTCGTGGATCCACTCACGCAATTCGTGAAACAGATTCTGCTGGGACTGACCATTTTCACCGCGATCATTTCGATTCAAACCAAATTCACTCAACACGTGGGAGAATATTTTGCGCTGCTGTTGCTCGCGTCTGTCGGGATGATGTTACTTGTCAGCTCGGAAAATCTGCTGATGATTTTTGTCTCGCTCGAACTAATCAGCCTCTCGCTCTACGTGATGGTCGCGTTCAAAAAGGAAAGTATTCAGTCGGCGGGAGTGGCGCTGAAATATTTTCTCTTCGGCGGAATGTCGGCGGCGTTCACACTTTTTGGGTTGAGCCTGGTTTATGGTTTGAGCGGCGAAATAAACTTGAGCGCAATCGCCGCGAAATTAAACGGCCAGATAACCGATCCACTCTTTCTCGTCGCGCTGGTAATGGCGTTGATTGGTTTCGGATTCAAAATCGCGGCGGTGCCATTTCACCTGTGGGCACCCGATGCGTATCAGGGCGCGCCAACGCCAACCGCTTCGTTCATCGCGGCAGGCTCGAAAGTCGCCAGCTTTTTCATCCTCGCCAAAATTGTGATGATCGGTTTCAGCGGCGCGGGCGGAAGCGGTGCATTTCATAATTTCCGTTCCGGTTGGATTCCAGTTCTCGCGACGATGGCCGCGCTCTCGATGCTGCTTGGTAATCTGGCAGCGATTTCTCAAAGCAGCGTGAAACGGCTGTTGGCGTATTCAGCAATTGCTCATGGCGGCTATGCGTTGATTGCGATTATAACGAACCATTCTGCGGCGGTTGCTTCGCTGCTTTACTATGTGATCACTTACGCGCTCACGGTTTTGGGTGCGTTCGCCGTTGTGGCGGTCGTTGAGCACAACGAGAACGGCGACAAACTTTCTGACTTCGCCGGTTTGAGCAAACGCGCACCGCTACTCTCCGCTTGCATGATGATTTTTATGCTGTCGCTCGCTGGTATTCCGCCGCTCGCCGGTTTCTTTGGAAAATTTTATGTGTTCGCGGATGCGTTGCGTTACGGCGCGCGCGATCTCGGTTTGCTCTGGTTGGTAATTCTCGCCATCGGCACGAGTGCGATTTCTTTGTATTACTACCTGCAGGTGCTCAAACAAATTTACGTCGCTCGCTCGCCTGACGATGGTTCAAAAATCGACGTTGCTTTACCAGTGCAAGCTGCAATTGTGGTTCTGGCCGGGGCAGTTCTGCTACTCGGCTGTTTGCCAAATTTATTGGTTGGAAAATTGTTAGCCATCCTTCATCTGGCAGGAATGTAAAAGGGCTAGGCACCGATCGCTTTCTTGATTTCCTTCAACTTCTGGTACTCGGGTTTGGCTTTGTAATACTCGTCGAGTGGATAGCAACCACTGATCAGGCCATTTCGCGGAGCAGTCGTGCAATCGCTGAACGTGCGGCAGATAAACTTCGGCGTGAGTTCCCCTTTGGAAATTGCATCGGCAAGAATCGTCGGGTAGCTCAAAACCATTCGCCCGATTCCCACCATATCGACCCAGCCTTGGCGCAAGACGGCTTGGGCAACATGCGGCAGATATTCTTGCAAATAACTGTAGCCGGTTCCGACCAAAATAAGCCCGGAGGGAGCCTTGGCCTTGACCTCACGGACAACCGCGATCTGTCGTGCGACGTCGATCAGCGGATCGTGGGCGGGTTGATAACCATCGGAAGGTGGATAGGCCGCCGGTCGTTGGATGTGTGGATTGTAGTAAGGCGAACCAGCGCTCAAATTCAATATTTTGATCCCAAGCTCTCCACACAAATGCGCGAATTTAAACGTCTCTTCCAATTGAAGCTGCAACGGGTTGTTTTGATTTGCACCGAAGGCAAAAGGATAGGGCACTGAAAATTCTTCCGGAACACCTGGCCCCAATTTACCCGATTGGGAACGGGTTGGATCTGGTTTGAATGGAACGGAATCAAATGCGCTCAAGCGAACGCCGAGTTCAATTTTATTTCCACTCACGCGAATCCCCTGAATAATTTCGCGGAGAATCCGGGTGCGGTTTTCGAAGGAGCCACCATATTTGCCTGGCCGGGTGAACGCGCTCAAAAATTCGTGCAACAAATAACCGTGACAATGCTTGATGTCCACGAAATCGGCCCCGACATCCCACGCAATTTTCGCCGCTTCAACATATTTTTGAATGAGTTGCTCCACTTCTGCGTCGCTCAAAATTTGCGAATCGCTGATCACATTAAATTTTTTATCGAGAATGGGATGACGATACGCAACGCGCGATTCCCAGCGCGACTTCTCGTTTGGCCGACAAAAACGTCCGGAGTGCGTGAGCTGAAAACCGATGACCAAATCGTCTGCGCTTCCATAACGCTCTCGATGCGCCGCGATGAGCGCCTCGCGCAATTGTCCAATTCCGATTTTATTCTCTTGAGAAATAATGAGCTGATTCGGATTCGCGCGTCCGTCCGGACGAATCGCCATCGCTTCACCGCCATAAATCATTTTCGCGCCGCTCTCGCCGAAACGTTTCCAACGACGCAACATCTCTTCCGTAATTCCGCCGGTCGTGGTGCCGTCCCAACCTTCCATCGGCTGAATGGCAATGCGGTTGCCGATTTTTTTCCCATTGATTTGGATTTCGTGAATGGGTTGCGCCAGCGGAGAAACGGAACCTTTTTCAATTTTGTCATCGCAAGGAATCTCGATGTTGAGCAAAGCAACGTGGTTCCGGAATGCGTCAACCGTTTTAAGAGTGGGGATGCGAGCTAGTTTGAAAGGTTGTTCACTCATGTGGAAATTATTTCCAGATTCCAAGCGAAGGGAAAGCTTCTGTTTTAGCGCTAGAATCAAAGGATTTTTTGACAAAGTTATTGTTTTAATCTAGCCTCTTTCATCAAACCCTCTAACAACCAAATTGTATGAATAAACAAGCATTTTTCCGCCCTTCGTTGCCCACTTTTTTTGTAGCCTCCATTCTTCTGTTTTGCCACGCGCCTTCAATCCACGCAGAAACTTTTTCATCCACTGGCGGAACATTAAGTTGGACCAACACTACAAGCTGGGTCGAGACGACTGTTCCGAATGCCATCGGCGCAACCGGTATCTTCAATACACCACTCGCCAATCAAAGTGCCAGCCTCGTGGGTAGCGCCGCTGGCGGAGGTATCACTGTTGGATCACTCACTTTTAACAGTACCGGCACGCCTACAATGGGCATCCCCAACGGTACCGGAGGCGGCCCCCTTATTTTTGATCAGATTGGAGCGGGGCCTGCGACCATCACCACCACGGGTGCTGGGGCGGGAAACACAACGATCTCGGCGACAATGCGGTTTGATGATTCCGTGACAGTGACCGCTAATAACACCGTTGCCACGACCGGGGTTTCTCTTACAGGTGCAATCACCGGTTCCGGTGGTTACACCAAAGAGGGAGACGGTATAGCAACGTTATCCACCGCGAACAAGGCCTACACGGGTTCCACGATTTTGAATGGCGGGCGGTTGCGTGTTTCAGCTTCAGGCGCACCCACCAATACGTCAAGTCTTACTATCAATGCTGGTAGTCAGCTCACCCTGCTCACTGTCGGGACATATACCTTTGGCAGCGGTCCTCTGAACCTCAACGGGACCGGGGCCATTAGCGGTCCTTTAGCCGCTTTTCCCGGCGCGATGCGTAATGATCGTGGTACTGTGGCAGCTCCGATTACGATAGTGATTTCTAATGCAGTCGTCCTTCAGTCGGATGCGTTGATTCACGTTCAAGCCTCCTCGGGATCGGGAGGTAATGCCGAGCCGGGCGGCACAAATATTCTAGCAGGAAATATAAGCGGTCCTGGTCGCCTGACCCTGACCGCTCCGAACAGCGACCTTGACCAAGGCACCTTACTCCTCTCCGGGAACAACAGTTATGCCGGGGGTTCTCTCGTAAACGGGGGAATTTTGGCCGCTAGCGGTGCTTCCGCTACTTTTGGCACCGGGAACGTGATTGTGGATAACTCGGCGTCAACAAATTCGATAGCCAGACTCCGGATCGAAACTGGTGTTACCAACGCCATCGCCAACACAGCTACATTATCGCTGACGGGCGGGGGCACTGCGGGAGTTGCGGATCAAGGATACGCTGACCTTCGTACCAATGTTAATGAAGTCGTCGGGGGCTTAGTCCTCGCCGGCATCCCGCAAGTTCCCGGAACGTATGGC
>JBKJOA010000291.1:0-6613 GCA_046593365.1 Limisphaerales bacterium | reverse complement strand
GCCGGCCCTTGATTTGTTAAACAACGGCGCGCACGGAGTGACGCGCCCTACCTTTCCTCGAATCGGTTTCGGAAATTTCCGCCAAACTCAAAGAACCGAACACGAAAGAACGAAAGTTCGATGACGTGGTGAGTGACGCGGAGAAAGCGGCGGTGTTGGTCGTGGTTTATTGATTCAAGCTGCCGTTGATGTTCCCGTTCCGCGTGTAAAATGCGTGAGGATTACACCACGACCACTTCACGCGCGAAGAAAACCGAGTTGATCACGCGCCAACCTGGCATTTGATAGCGTCGCAGATTTTTTTATTCCACCGATCCAACACGGCGGCATCACGTCCTTCGATTAACAGACGTGCTTTCGGCTCGGTTCCAGAATAACGGAGCAACACTCGCCCGCCGGTTGGGGTCACTTCGGCTTCGGCTTGGGCGACGGCTTCCAAAACGCCGTCGAGTTCCTCGAAAGGTTTTTTTTCACGGACGCGAACGCTGGAAACGAGTTGCGGATAGCGCGTCCAACATTTAACGAGTTCGGAAAGCGGTTTACCCCGCGATTTCATGATGCGCAAAATTTGTAACGCAGCAACGAGTCCATCGCCGGTCGTGCCGTAATCGCTGAAGATGAGATGCCCGCTTTGTTCGCCGCCGAAATTAAATCCATTGCGCAACATTTCGTCGATGACGCTTCTGTCGCCGACGTCCGTGCGCACGACATTCCCGCCCGCAGATTTCATGGCAGCATCCAACCCGGCGTTACTCATGACCGTTGTGACCAGAGTTTTTTTGGCCAGCTTGCCCGCCGCGAGCATGTCCAGACCAGCGATGGCCATAATGTCGTCGCCATCGACTAACGTTCCTTTTTCGTCGCAGAGAATGACGCGGTCGGCGTCGCCGTCGTGGGCGATTCCGAGGTCAGCACGCATTTCACGAACTTTGCGGGTGAGATGTTCGGGATGAATTGAACCGCAATCCTGATTAATGTTGGTGCCATCAGGTTGATTACCAAACACGAAAACTTCGGCGGCGAGTTCGCGCAAGACGCACGGGGTTGATTTGTAAGCGGCACCGTGCGCGCAATCGACGACGATGCGCAAGCCCTCAAGCGTTGAGCCGCGCGAAAAAGATGCTTTGGCAAATTCAATGTAGCGGCCGAGCGCGTCGTCGATGCGAACGGCTTTCCCGATTTCACCAGCGGTCGGGCGAATGTTTTCGATGTCGCCGCTGAAAACGAGTCCTTCGATTTGCGCTTCGATGTTGTCGTCGAGTTTATAGCCGTCGGCGCGGAAAAATTTTATCCCATTGTCATCATACGGATTGTGGGAAGCGGTGATGACGATGCCGGCATCCGCGCGCAAACTGCGCGTGACATAAGCCACGCCGGGCGTTGGCAACGGGCCGATAAATAAAACATCAACACCCATGGAGAGAATTCCCGACGAGAGCGCATTTTCGAGCATGTAGCCGGAAAGACGCGTGTCCTTCCCGATGACGATTTGGTGGCGACCGCGGCCGCGTGGTTTCGTTTCGAGATGTTTAAAAACGTGAGCAGCAGCGCGACCGAGCTTCAAAGCGGTTTCGGCGGTGACGGGTTCGACATTCGCCCGCCCGCGCACGCCGTCGGTTCCAAAAATTTTCTTTAGCGAACTCATGGACGTAATTTTATATCAGAATTTCTTCAGGGCGAAACCTGTTCCACATTGACGGCGCGCGGGGCGAAATTGACGACCGTCACGCCGCTCGGAATATTCAATTTGATCTGCTGATTGGTTTCGCGCGTCGAACGGCTATTGGCGAGGTCCACATACGCGGCGATGATTTTCGGCGTCAGATCGCGCAAAACCGCCCCTTCACCAGTGACCGTCACGATCACTTCGTCGGGATCGACTTTGAACACCCGCGAATCGCCCGGTTGAGTGAGGACGCGAATAGGCAAACGCAGAAATTGGGTCACAGTCGGATTGGTAATGGGATTTTGCGGAATGCGAAAGTCATTCGCGATACCAAAATGAATCGCAAACCAGATCAACGTGGCGAGCAAAAGAGCGAACAGCTTGAGCCAGAAATTGTGCAGGATTAAAGCGCGCAAAGACATGTTAGTCGGAATCAGTTTTGCTGGCGACGGCGGCACTGGGCGGAATGCGATTGGCGTTCCACGTGCGGACCCGCTCGAAAAGATTGCGCGATTTGTTGCGCGAAACAAAAACGGACGTAAGGAAAGCGCGAAGCTGTTCCAGCGAAACGCCGCGCACCAGCTGGCTTTTGTAAGCGTAGGAAATCGCGCCCGTCTCTTCCGAAACGATCACGACGATGGCATCGGTTTCTTCGCTCAAACCGATCGCCGCGCGATGGCGTGTGCCGAGCGAGGGATTTAGATCCTGACGCTGCGTGAGCGGAAAAATGCAGGCGGCGAAGGCAATGCGATCGCCCTTGATGAGAACTCCGCCGTCGTGAAGCGCGTTGTTCGGGAAAAAAATTGTCTCCAACATTTCTGGCGTCGCCTCGCAATCGACCGCGATACCCGATTCGACGACTTCCTGGAGATGAATGGATTGTTCGATGGCGATAAGCGCACCGATGTGGACTTCGGATAAACGTTCTGCCGTTTGGATGATCACCTCAATATTTTCGCGTTGTTCGCGTGTGGTGTTAAACAACGGCTGATTTCCCAATTCGGCCAGGATTCTGCGCAGCTCTGGCTGGAAAATGATCAACACGGCAATGGCGGAAAACGCAACGAATGACCGAAGAAGCCAATTGAGTACTTCGAGTTTCAGCACACCGGCAAAAATTGTCAGCGTCACCAGCACCACGACGAACCCATAAACGACCGGCGCGCCCCGGGTGCCACGCACGAAATTGAAGGCATGGTAAATTGCAATCGTGAGGATGATCACCTCCAGCACGGGTCGCCAGCTAACTTTTAGTATGTCCCAAATGTCCCACATGACTTAACAAGGTTTCTGTCATCCGAACCGCCTGTCGCGTCGCCGCCACATCGTGCGTGCGGATGATTTGCGCACCGGATTGCACTGCCCAACAAGCGCAAGCCAACGAAGCAGGCAAACGTTCCGTTGCTTTCCCGCCGAGCAATTGGTTGATAAACGATTTCCGTGAAACCCCCAACAACAACGGGCGATTCCATTTCCTAAAACTGCTCCAGCGCCGGAGCAACTCTAAATTATGTTCCAGAGATTTTCCAAACCCAATTCCAACGTCCAAAATAATTTGCTCTGGATTGACACCCACACCCGCCAATCGGTTCAGGCGTTCCTCAAAAAACTCATTCACGCCTGCGACGACGTCGGAATAATGCGGATTTTCCTGCATGGTTGGTGGCGTGCCCTGCATGTGCATCGCCACGTAACCCGCACCTGATTCAGCGACGACACGCCACATTGCTTCGTCAGTGCGATTGGCCGCAATGTCATTCACGATGCTCGCGCCCGCTTTGATCGCCGCTCGCGCGACCGCCGGTTTCATCGTGTCGATTGAAATCGGCAATTCAATTTTGCCCGCGAGTTGTTTAATGACAGAAATGACTCGACGCAACTCCTCCGCTTCGGTCACCGGTGTGGCTCGCGGTCGTGTCGATTCTCCGCCGATGTCAATTATGTCCGCGCCTTGCTCGCACAAATCCAACGCGTGTTTAACTGCTGAACCGGAATCAAAAAAATGTCCGCCGTCGGAAAACGAATCGGGCGTCACGTTCACGATGCCCATGATCAAAGTGGGACGCGGAAACGTGAAATCAAATTGGCGGGCGCGCAAACGCATCAGTAGCTCTGATCTGGACGAACCTGTTTTGAAACCTGAATGAGTTCGATTTCGTAACCTTCGGGCGCATCGACAAAAGCAATTCCACCGCTGCCATCCGCGCGCATCGACGGTCCGTCGGAAAATTTCAAACCCAACGAAGTGAGATGCTTTCCAAACTCCTCCAAGCTGTCCACCGAGAAGGCCAGATGGGTCAGGTCCGCCTGCACCTCGACCGGCCCGCTGCTCGGGAAATGGCATAGCTCAATCAACTCCTCGCTTTCCGGCGCTTTCAAGAAAACGAGTTCCGAACCGCGCGGAGATTTGTGGCGGCGCACCTCTTCCAGGCCGAGCACTTCGGTGTAAAATTTAACAGAGCGCTCCAAATCATTTAACCGGTAACGGGTGTGCAACAGTTTTTTGGCTTTCATGGGAAAACAATAAGCGCTGAACGCACCGCTGTCAGCAATCAGCTTTCCAAAGACGATTTCAGAGCATCAGCCGATTCTTGGTGTGTATCGAATCGGATTCTTAATTCGGCGCAACGGCTGTTAATGTTTTTCCGTAACTTCTAATCAACCGAATTCCGCTTGCTCGGATCCTTTGTTTTCCGGTAGGACTTGTTCGTGCGCAAAATTTTCTGTTTTGGGATATTTTTTTTAGGCGGATTTTTCTGTGCCTTAGGCCAGATTGATCCAGAAAAGCGGCAGCTCTTTCAACTTGGGTTCAATCAACCGTTGGAAGGGCGCGGCCCCATCTCGGCCTACGCGTTTTATTTGCGCAACCATCCCGGGTTCATGCGCACCAATCTCACCTTGCGCCTGGCCATCGCGCCGATTTATATCGACTCTGAACTCGGGTTCGCGCACGCGCTGGGTGACCGGACCGATTTTGCCATCGGGGCGGCGGGTGGCGGATTTGCGGATAGCTATTCTGAGGTTCGTCTCGGCAAACTTTTGGAAGGTGAATCCTTCACCGGTCACGGTGGGGAAATCTCGGCGAGCATTTATCATCTTTTCAATCCAGATCAGTTAATTCCGCTGAGTGGGGTTTTGCGCGGGAGCGCGCACCAATCGATTTATGTAAGAGATTCAGACACGAGCAGCAATTTTGAACTGCCATCGGATCACACTTCTCTAAATATCCGCGCGGGTCTTCGCTGGGGAGGCAAAGAACCGGTGCTCAGCCCCGATTTGGGCATGGAGCTTTCAGCCTGGTATGAGGGACAATTCCGCACCGCCAATGGAAGCTACGGATTCGACGGCGACCGCGAACTACGCCCTTCATCGCATTTGTTTTGGGGGCGGGCGTTGTTGATTTATACGTTACCGGAATTGAAGCACAACATCAGCGTCAGCTTGACGGCTGGAACCAGCTTGCGCTCCGATCGCTTCAGTTCGTATCGGCTCGGTGGCACACTGCCACTCATCTCAGAATTTCCCCTGTCGTTGCCGGGATATTATTTTCAGGAAATCAGCGCGCGCCGATTTGCTTTGTTAACCGGGCAATACACCCTGCCCCTTGATGCAGCCAAGCAGTGGATTCTGATTGCGACCGCGTCCGGTGCCACAGTCGATTACGTCTCTGGTTTGTCGCAACCCGGCAAGATGCACTCTGGCGTCGGCGCGGGATTTGGCTACAAATCCAAGAGCGGTTCCTGGGAACTCATCGCCAGCTATTCCTACGGCTTTGACGCCATCCGCTCACATGGTCGCGGCGCGCAAAATGTCGGAGTCCTTTTTCAATTTGACCTGGAAGCGCGGAACCGATCCAACCGGCCTTACATCGACATCGAAAGTCCCTACAAATCACGCGGACTGTTCCGGCTTCTTAAATAACCAATCTCCAAAAAAAACCGCTCTCTGGCATGGAAAACAAAATAGAAATGCGTCGGCAATTTGCCAGCGACAACTACGCGGGAATTTGTCCGGAAGCATTTGCAGCACTCACCGAAGCAAATCAAAGTCATGCGCGCAGTTACGGCAATGATCCGTGGACCGCCAAAGCGGCGGATTTGATTCGTGAGATTTTTGAAACACCGTGCGAAGTTTTTTTTGTCTTCAACGGGACAGCGGCGAATTCCCTCGCGCTCGCTTCGATGTGCCAATCTTACAACAGCATCCTTTGTCACGAAGGGGCGCACATCGAAACCGCCGAATGCGGAGCGCCCGAATTTTTTTCCAACGGTTCAAAAGTTTTGTTGTTGCCCGGTGCGCATGGAAAGATTGATCCCGCCTCCATCGAGGGGATGGTGAAAAAGCGCACGGATATTCATTACCCAAAACCACGCGTGCTCTGCCTTACTCATGCGACGGAAGTGGGAACAATTTATTCGTTGGATGAATTGAAAGCACTCACGGACATCGGGCGGAAATTTGATCTGCGCATTCACATGGATGGAGCGCGCTTCGCGAACGCCGTCGCAGCAACTGGACTTTCACCCAGGGAAATCACCTGGCAAGCCGGCGTGGATGTCCTTTGTTTTGGCGGAACGAAAAACGGGTTGCCCGTCGGCGAAGCGGTCGTTTTCTTCAATGCGGATCTTGCCAAAGAATTTGATTATCGTTGCAAACAAGCGGGGCAACTGGCGTCGAAAATGCGTTTTCTCTCCGCACCTTGGGTCGGTGTCTTGCAGGATGGCGCGTGGCTTCGGCACGCTGCGCACGCGAACGAAATGGCGCGACAACTGGAGCAAGGACTTCGCTTGATTCCAGATGTGGAAATCGTTTTTAAGCGACAGACGAACACGGTGTTTGCGCGAATCCCTCAACCTCAGATCGACCGCTTGCGGCAACACGGCTGGCAATTTTACACCCACGTCAGCCAGGGCGATTGCCGGTTGATGTGCAGTTGGGACACCACCG
>JBKJOA010000275.1:0-18061 GCA_046593365.1 Limisphaerales bacterium | reverse complement strand
CGTCTCTTTGGAAACGGGCAACAAGGGATTAAATGGACTCTATCGTGAGACTGCAACTTCACCCTTTCAGGCGAATGTTCCGGTCATGATTTGGTCCAAGGGTATCGATGGGAATGCGGATGCAACTCTCAAAGCCAATGTGGGTGTGAACAAAGACAACGTTCTAAGCTGGATTGGAAAATGAAACTCCTCAACCTCATAACGCCTTCAAAGTTCGTCGGAAATTTCCGGAGAGGTTTGCTTGCGTTTACGTTGATCGAACTGCTGCTGGTCATCACGATCATTGGCCTACTGGCGGCATTAGGTTTGCCGCATTTGAAAGGTTGGGGCGAAGCCAATTCCATGACGGCGGCGACAAGTCAACTGGTGGCCGACCTTTCGCTCGCGCGGCAAAGAGCCATCAGCAGTCGGTCCTCCGTTTACGTCGTTTTTATTTCACCAGCCGTGGTGAATTCTGCTTTTTTCAGCACCCTTTCGCCCGTTGATAAGACAGCCCACTCAAACTTACTCAGCGGACAATACACCGCCTATGCGCTCTACGGACCCGGAAGCGTTGGGGATCAACCGGGACGACCCAACCGTAAATATTTAACTCCATGGAAATCGCTTCCGGAAAAGATATTCATCGCTCCAGACAAATTTAAAGATCCATTTAATCGCATGACAATCAATGATTTGGCTCTCCGCCCAATGGGGACTAATGTCGTGCTTTTTCCGAAGGTAAACGACGCTGGCAGAAAGCTCGCGTTTCCTTGCCTTATCTTCGATTCTCAAGGCCGCCTTGTTTCCGAGCAAAACGGTTCCACTTACGAGAACGCCGTTATCCCTTTGACTCGTGGAAGTATTTTTTACGCGAGAGATGCGAATGGAAACCGCCTGTTCCAACCAGCGGACGTTCAAGAAACACCGCCTGGAAATTCCATCAGCAACAAAAACCACATCGTGATCGATTGGCTGACGGGACGGGCGCGAGTGGAGCGGGAGGAATTTAAATGAGGATACTAAAAATCAATTTCCGCCGCGTTTCCCATGCCTTCACTATGATCGAAATTGCGATTGCTCTTGCGGTGATTGCTTTCGCGCTGGTGGCGATCATCGGCGCCTTGCCAACGGGCTTGAACGTGCAAAAGGACAATCGCGAAGACACAATCATCAATCAGGACGGTCCCTATTGGCTGGAAGCGATCCGCAATGGTGCCAAAGGTTTGGATCGCCTCACTAATTTCGTGCAGAGCGTCGGCGTCGTGACTATCGACCTCAACACGAACCTCAGCAGCCTCGACACGAATTACAATTCTTACGCTACAAATCAAACCGGGAGCAACATCGTTGGCTTGCTGAGTATTCCGCGTGGGAGCTTAATGGCTGCTTCCACTGGTTCTACCCAGTTGGTATTGCGGGTGGAAGCGCAGGTGCGCGCGCTCACCGGTTCTGCGGTGGAGCAGGGGTTGGTTAACACTAATTTCGCCTTCAGTTATCTACTCACGTCTGAGATCGCTCCCTTTCAACGTTTTCAGGTTGATTCCACTAATTTCGCCGCCTATCCGACCAACACCTTCGATTGGATAACGCGTTCCAACCGCTGGGTTGAAGTGAGTTATCTTCCGCGAAACAATTTCGATGCCCGCCTGAATTTCCGCTGGCCGTTGTTGCCCAATGGAAAAACCGGTCCTAATCGGCAATTATTTCGCACGCTGCTCGCCGGTGAACTCGCTCCTGATCCGTTTACCTCGGGCTACTATTTCCAGCCTCAAACCTACGTGAAACCATGAAGATACTGAACCGCAAACCGAACCGCCGGAGCAGCGGGTTGACCCTCGTAGAAATGATGGTTGCGACGACGTTGCTCGTGGTGATGATGCTCGGGTTGACGGCGATGTTCAATCAGACGCAACGCGCTTTTCGCAGCGGATTAAAACAGGTGGATGTTTTTGAAGGCGGTCGCGCCGTGATGGATCTGTTGGCTCGCGACATGGAACAGTTGATTGCATCTAAAACCTTGAACGACGCGAGTTTTTATGGAGGTTTGGATACCACGAATTCATTAGTCACATCCTTCACGGTGGCGGGAATCAACCACAGCAACGTGAATGTTTTGTATTCCACCTTCCTGCTCAATCATGCCTCAGATTGGTCAGCAATTGGCTACCGCGTTCTTGATTCGGACACCAACAAAGTGGATACTTTCGACAACCTTTATTTTGGTACGCTTTATCGTTTCTCGACGAATTTTTCTGATTTTGGAACCGTTCCAAACGAGCATCTTAATTTTTTCTACGGAATGCCTTCCCAACTTCTGGCGAGCAAGTCTTTGAGCCGCGTGGCTGACGGTGTGGTTCATTTTCGCCTGCTATTTTATGATGTGGCCGGAAACTTGATTACCAATGCGGTTCCGACGTCCATCCAGTTGACTCCAGAGTTAATCCCCGGCGAGCGAAGGACGTCATTTTATAATGCGGCCCTCCCCGCGATGGTTGAAATCGAACTGGGAATTCTCGAACCACAAACGCTCGAACAAGCCCGCAGCATTCCCGACGTAAATAAAATCGCCTTTCTGGAAAAGCAGGCCGGTAAAATTCATATCTTTCGCCAACAAATTCCGATTCGTAACGCACCGAGATGAAATCCAAGTCACAACGCGGTGGTAGCGGCAGGCATCCTGCCTGCCGTAGAGCCGAGGCTTCCAGCCCGGCGGAATGGGCAGGTTCTACGCGCCTCACCATTTCACGGCAAAACCGGGCGGCAGGATGCGCGCCCTCTACGTCAGGCAGGATGCCCGACGCTACGGCAGCTACACACCAGTCACAACGCGGCGTGGCCCTCGTCCTCACGCTCATCATGCTTTCCGTCATCACGTTCCTGACGATCGCTTTTCTTGCAGTCAGCCAACGCGACCGTGCCGCAGTCGGCAACGCGTTGAACCAGACCGATTCCCGTTTGATGGCCGACGCTGCCCTGGCTCGTTTTCAATCGGAACTTATTTCACGAATGATGGCTCGCAACAGTTTGTTGAACTACGAGCTGATGCAGACGCGCAATTACATTAATCCCCTAGGATTTAACACCGGCATTACCATCGTCGATACGAATAACGTCAACTACGATTACACCACGACGGCAGGGTTATTGGGAAACAACGATCAAGTTCGGAATATCGCCAATCTTTTTTATGACCCGCGCGTGCCGGTTTACGTCAAAACCAATAACCTTGGCTCAAACGATTTTCGTTTCTACCTCGATTACAATCGCAACGGACGTTTTGAAACCAATGGTTTGCTTGCCGTGGTGGATGACGCGGGAATGCCCATTCTGGATGGAAACGGCATCGTCATTTCTAATCTTTTCCGCGGCGAACCGGAGTGGATTGGTGTTCTCCAGAATCCAGAACTGCCGCACGGGCCGAACAACAAATTTATCGGGCGCTATCTTTTTCTCGGTTTGCCGATTAGCAAAACGCTCGATCTCAATCACATTCATAATTACGCCAAGGGGAATATTGGGCTTGGCGCAGCGATGCCAACGGACGGCTTTCTGAGAGACCAGGGAGCTGGATCGTGGGAGTTGAATCTTGCCTCGTTTCTAACCGATCTAAATACGAATATTTATCCCAACACAATTCTTCCGCTCTCCTACGAATATTTTCCTGATACAACCTCAGTAAATCCTAATCGTGGAATTGCTTTCGATGATGCCCTTACCTTGTTGAAGTACCGCTACAATCAAAATCATGCGAATCTTTCCAGTGTGGCGACGTTGTTCGGGGGGGTGGGCCAAACTGCTTTCCAGAATGATCGAATCGATGGCTATTCGACGCGGCCGGTTTTGATTTCCCCATTCGTGAATGTGACCGATCCCGACGTGACCTTGACCGGTCAACCCTGGCCGGGCAGCAATAACAAGCTCAATTATTTCACTCCGCAAGAATTATTCGATACCGCGAAATCGTCTTTGCATTTCACCGACCGGCTTAACAGCCTGTCTACGAGCAATAGTACCTACAATCGTTACACGTTCGCACGTTTGTTGGAACAAATGGGGATGAGTTCCGAGCCGGAAGTGAAGGGGAAGATCCACATCAATTACGTCAACGAACCGACGAACAATATTGTTCCAACGAATTTCGTTGAGTGGACGTCGTTGCAGTTTTTCACAAATACAGTGGCGCGACTTTTCCGGGATAATTTAATCACCCAGGTGGTGTCTCCGGGGGTGACGAACTATTATATGTTCAACACCAATAACGCGGCGAATCTTGTGCGGGAAGGGTTCAGTTACACGAACATTCAGATTTACCCCACCAACGAATACACCGCGCCCGTCCATCGCCTCCTGCAACTGGCCGCCAACATTTACGACGCGACTTCGTCGAACCGGTTTCCTTCGGTGTTCCGTCCGCAGTTCGGCACCTTAAACGGGACGAATTACGTTGCTGGATACGACACAAATACCTCCAGCGCCTTCGCGGTAAATAGTGCTCTGACAACCTGGGCGTTGGCCAACACATGGACGAATCGTAATGCGACCACTTTGACCACGAACAACAACGTGCATGGCATTCCATTCATCGTAGGAGCCAAGAAAGGCTTTCCGAATTTCAACAAATTTGTGATGCAAACTTCCGTGCAGATTGCGCGCAACCTGCAGATTAAAAAGGCGACTCCCACCTCACCTCCGAATCAGACGAACCAAATGTTGGTGCTGGGCATTTCCAATGTGTTCGGTTTGGAGGCGTGGAATTCTTATTTTGCGGCTTACACAAATAAATTGGTCATGCTCGCGACGAATCATTTTTCCATCGCTTTGACGAATGGAGCCGGGGTTGTTTTCCCGGTCGGCGGTCAACCGACCAATTTCGGGATGTCAACTCCTCAGCCATTGGTTCTTCAAACAGCATGGCCGGGGGCAAAAGCAGCTGGCTCATTTCAAATCCCGATTTTGACCAACCTCAATTTCCTGACCAATTCTCAATATTTGGTGGGAGCGCAAACATTTAAACCGCTTGGCGTAACTCTTACTTTTGAAAGGACGACAGAGTATTTCAGCCCAAATTGGGGACTTACGATGAGCAATCAGCTCATCTATATTTTGCTGGATGCCTCTGATGCGGCCAACCCGCGCATTGTTGATTTTGTAAACCTTGATGGATTAGATGGCGGCATTGATATCACCAAGGAACTGCTGGGATCTGAATACAGGAGTGGTATCGCAGGAGCCACCCGTTCTCCCGTTGAAGATATGTGGCTCACCAATCGAGTTGGAGGTAGTACACTTACCACGGTCCCGACCATGGGAATGCAGAATCAGATTTTAGCTTCCATGGACATTCTGAAAATACCTACAAACGAATGGACAAGTTACAGCCCGACAAGCCCAAGCGGTCCAGATCGAAACTATGCGGTCGATAATTTTCGTAAGTTTATGGGCTTAGCAAGAATTTACTCACCAAACCAGACGGCGACCACGACCTTGTCGATGCAAGCCCCCTTTAACCCGTCGCGCAAGTTGGATCAAACCATTAGCTGGCAGGTTAACGATCCACTGGTTCACTACACCGCCGCAGACCTGAAAGATGTTGGAGCCTTGAAGGACAGTACCAATGCAATCCTCATTCAGCCGCGTATCCCGCCGTCGGGACCGCCGCCTGACACTTATTTAGGAAAGCTAAATACTCGATACAAACCTTGGGGTGGGAATCACGCGCCCGGTTCCATCGGACTGGAGAGCGATAGCGATTTCGAATATGATCTGCGAGTCAAAGATCCCCGGGTTCGCTGGTCGGATGATTGGAATTTCCCGACGAATAAATTTCCGAGCATAGGCTGGCTGGGTCGTGTTCACCGCGGAACACCGTGGCAAACGATTTATCTGAAAGCGGCTGCCATCACGAACACCGATTGGTTTAAGTGGGCTGGCCACTTCGAATCTTATCCGACGAACGACTGGAAGTTGCTCGATGTATTTTCCACAGCCGCCAACGACAATGCCGCGCGCGGGTTGCTCTCGGTAAACCAGGAAAATATCGCGTCGTGGTCTGCAGCGTTAAGCGGCATGATCGTTTTGAGCAACGCGATCCCGGATGGTCAGGTAAAGAAATTCGAATTGCAGCCGCCACAGTTCGAAAGCGTGGTGATTCAGCCAAACAGTGATTTTCTCAAGAACCTGACTGTGGAGTTGAATGCATTACGAACGAACAAAGTGAGCGGTGTTTTTGAATCGATTGGGGAAATCCTGGCCGCACCAAGCTTGTCCGTCGCGATAAATCCAACGACGGGAGGAATTTTCTCTTCACCTTTCTTGAACCTGACCAATGACGTGGCGCAACGAAAATTCGGCATGACGGATGAAGCCTATGAAAGAATTCCGCAGCAACTCATGTCACTGTTGAAACTGGGAGAGCCGCGCTTTGTGGTTTATTGCTACGGACAATCGTTGAAGCCGGCGAATAATTCGTTGGTCTTGAATCCGCCCGATAAAAGCTTGTTCGGCCTATGCACGAATTATCAGATCACCGGCGAAGTGGTGACACGCACGGCTTTACGAGTGGAAGGAACAGTGCAAAACCCGAAGGTCGTGATCGAAAGCTACAATATTTTACCAGCAGACTAAATGGAACGCAAAATAATGCCTGCAGACCATAAACAGGCTTTGGTACGGAGGTTTGTTTGTGATATATTGAGCAGTCCAAAATTTTATTGAGGCCAGCCAATCCACTGGCGTGTAGTAATTTGTATGAAATCTCGAATTTGGTTTTTACTAAGTATTCTGCTCTTCATTGCAGCGGTCTTTTTTTGGCGACTCGGCGATGATCGCAACGCTGCTCGTCGTGCAGCCAGGGTACAAGCTTCCGCTGCGTCAACCGAAAATGTCGGGACCAATAGATCAAACGGGCCTGTTTCTGCCAGAAAGCCGTTGGCAGACTTGCAGACGAATTCGGCAGCCACCAATCCGCCGTCGCTTTATCCCTATCGCCTCACCAATACATCTCAAACCGTTGAGCAAATGGTGCGCTCTGACCGGGCGATTCTATTGGTCAACGCATTGATTGATACGAGCGCCGGAGAAGTGAGTATTCCGGAGCATCTCCGAACGAAGGGGGATCCGGGCAGTTACATTGTTCAGGCATGTGGCCCGACCACCGAGTTGTTTCGCGCCGACCTCCGCGAAGCCAAGGCGGAGATTATTTCATATGTTCCGAACAATGCGTTTCTCGTCCGAATGCCGGTTAGTGGTGTGAAAACCCTGGCCGCAAAAAAAGGTGTTTGTTCCATTTTGCCGTATCAACCTTATTACAAACTCGACCCTGATTTGATCGAGATGGCAGTAAAAAACGAGGCGCAGACGCTTGATCGATTTGTCCGCCTGACGCTCTTCCCGGGACAGCGCGAAACCGTTTTGGAAGCGCTTAAAGGAAAAGCAACCGTGGTCAGTGACGATCCGAAAGGTTCGCCATTTGGACCGACGCTGGTGGTTTCGTCGGGGAATCTTGTTGCGTTGGCGAACCTCGCTCCGGTGCAAGCCATTGAGACTTACCATAGCCGGGTGCTGCTGAATGATTTGACCCGGGTGCGCCTTGGTGTGGCGACGGACACGTTGACCTCGACCCCAAATTTTCAGGGGCTGACTGGCTCGAACATTTTCGTGAATGTGAACGACACCACCATTGATAATGGCCACCCGGACCTGACCGGAAGGATTTTCCCGCTCGCCGGGGTTGCAACGACGGACACGGATGGACATGGAACGCATGTGACAGGAATTATTGGGAGCAGCGGCCCACCGGACGAGCCGAATGGCGCCAACGTCCCGGGGTCCGTCGCGTCGGCGGGCTACCGAGGCAAAGGTGTAGGCATCAAAATTCTTTCAATGGATATTTTTGCCGGGTTTTCCGATACCGAATTGCAGGAAATCGCAGCGAGCACTAATTACGTGACGCTGAATCGCCAATCATCTCTGATCTCGAACAACAGTTGGGGTTACGGCTCGAGCTCCTATGATTCTGCGGCGGCAAAGTATGACATGGCGGTGCGCGATGCGATCCCGGGAATGACTGGTTCTCAGCCAATGATTTATGTTTTTGCCGCAGGCAACAGTGGTGGCGGCAACAATAACGGCCAGGGCGGTACTCCCCCACTTTCATCTCCTGCAACGGCGAAGAATGTCATTTCAGTGGGGGCGCTTGAAAATTTTCGAAACATCACGAACGATATTATTCGCCCGAACAGTTCTTGCGTAGTTGGTACAAACAAGGAATTTCTCGGATTGACCGACAGCTCGAACGAAGTTGCATTTTTCTCGAGCCGGGGAAATGTCGGTGTCAGCCTCGAAGGAACGTTTGGCCGGTTCAAACCCGACCTGGTTGCGCCGGGTACGTTTGTCGCTTCCACCCGCTCCCGCCAGTTTGATGAGGGGGCGTATTACTCCACGACCAATTACGACGTCCAAACTTTTCCGAACGTGGTCATCAATCCCGGCGCTACCAATCAGTTTCTCATTTTTATTCCTGATGATCCGTGCGCTCAAGGGAGAGCAATTTCCTTCAGTATTGAAACAGAGGCTAACGCCAGTTCGCCTTTGCCATTTCCGCCGCTCAATATTTATGTCGGAACCGCTCCGGCATCCGTCGCCTTCGCCGGGTCCAATTTCGTGCAGATCAACGAGGGGGCTCCATTCTTCTCCCGCGGCCTGGTTTACTATGACATCGTCAACACGAACAGTGTGGAGGTCAGTTACAATTTGAAGACGGTCGTTACAGTTACCAATAATTTTGGGAACTATTTCACAGAGCTGAAGAAATTGAACGATGGCCTTGGAACTAATTATATTTTCGAAAGCGGAACCAGCATGGCTGCCCCTGCGGTTTCCGGCATGTTGGCGTTGATGCAGGAATTTTTCGAGCAAACTTTGCCTGTCGGACTGCGTCGCACCAACAGCCCGGCGATGATGAAAGCATTGTTGATCAATAGCTCCCGGGCGGCGGGACCGGGTTACAATTTGAAGGTCAATCGCAGCTTGAACATCCAGGGATGGGGATTGCCGAATTTGACTCGCACCATTCCGGAAATTCTTGCTTCCGAGCCAGACACAAACAAATGGCCGATTCAAATGTTTGAACAAAGCACGACCGAGGCACTGGCCACGGGAGAAGTCCATACCCGCAACGTGGCTGTCGCGAACACCAATTCTCCACTGCGCATCACCTTGGTTTGGACGGATCCGCCAGGTAACCCCACCGTGGGTGTCAAACTGGTCAACGATCTTGATCTGGTGGTGAAGGCGGTCGTCACCGGCGATAACGGCACTGGTACTAACACCACTGTTACTAACATTTATGTCGGAAATAATTTTCCGGGCGGGAATGAGTTTACCGATGCCATTGAGGCCGGCACCAACCTGTCGGCGGAAGTTGAGTTGGTTCGCGACGTGGTGAACAACGTCGAAAATGTTTATATCAACGGACCGCTGGCGGCTACTTACGAAGTGTCGGTGATGGCCCGTCGCGTCAACGTGAATGCAGTCACGGGACATACCAATGGCATTGTCCAGGATTACGCGTTGGTTATTTCGAGCGGTGATCTGACCGAGACCGCGCCGATTCAAGTAACACCCGCCAGTCCTCCCACTGCGCCGAATCCCAATCCGTTTGTCACTATTATTTCTAATGCGGTTCCGTTGTTCAATCAGCGGGTTGGCGCGAATTCACCCTTGCTCGCAACGAACGCCGGCGTTTTATCCAATGGAGCGGTTAACCAGTGGAATTTTTACGTATTGAATAACCCAAGTAATTTTCAGAACGTCGCTTTCTTGACGTTCCTTCCGCCCAATCTCTCCGGCACACTAGATGTGTCGCCTAATAGCCGTCGCAATGTCGAAGCGGACATTGACATGTATGTGTCCACGGATTCCGGATTGACTAATCTGGACGCGACGGTGATCGCAGCTTCCACTAAATCTCGAAAACGCGGTGGACAGGAATTAGTTGTCTTCACCAACGCGGCTGCTCCAGTCTATTATGTCGGAATCAAATCTGAAGATCAGCAGGCTGCGGAATACAGCTTCTTCGGAGTTGTGAGTCTTACACCATTCAGTCAAAGCGACGGTAACGGCAATCTCATCCTGAACGCTGTGCCGGTAGGGGGTGTGGCAATTCCAGATGGCTCTCCCGACAAGCCCGGTGGCGTGCCTTTTATCTCCTTCGCAACTACCCCTATCACGGTTGGAAGAGTTATCGTCACGAACACATTTACGCATGAACGATTCGGTGACTTGATTGGGATATTGACTCACGAGCAGGACTTTGCCGTTCTCCATAACCATAGTATGCCGGAAAGTGCTGCATTTCCTGAAGGACAGGAGTCAGGAACATTTACCGGCATCTATGATGATAGCAACCTGAACGACATCGTTGGCAGCAGACCGAGTGACGGTCCCGGTAGTCTATTGAGTTTTATCGGAAAAGAAGGGGTTGGGGCGTGGATTTACACGATAGAAGATAATGCGATCAATGCGACGGGCCGGGTGGATGCACTTTCAATTTTCCTGGAACGCGCCTTGGAAACAAATCAGCTTAACAATGGATTCGGATTTTCTATTTCCCCCGTTTCAATTCCGGCTGGCCAATCACGCGGGTTGAGTTTCGTCGTTCCGCCGAATGCGACGAATATGATTATCTCGATCTCGCCAAAGGAGGGGGCGATTGACACGGTCGTGCGTCGTGGTTTGAATTTCCCAACGCGAACCGCCCCTGGTGGACCTTACGTGGACAAAGGAAAATTGATCTCACCGCCGGGAGACAGTTTAACGGTGAACGCGAGCGATATTCCACCTCTCACGCCCGGCCGATATAGCCTTCGGTTATTCAACGATGGTGGGAGCGCAGTTACAGTGCGCGGGTTTGTTCGTTTCGAATTAAACCTGACGGCAGCCTCGTTGCAGACCTACGTCTCGCGGGGACCCACCCCCGCCCTCGATGACGCGGTTACTAATTCCATTATCCATGTGAACCGTGACTCCCGCGTTGCGGGAGTGGAAGTGGGTGTGCATATTGATCATCCAAGAGTTTCTGATCTGGTGTTGCATCTCGTCAGCCCCTCAGGCACGCGAGTTCTTCTTGCCGAAAACCGGGGGGGGATCACCACAAATGGTTATGGATATAGCGCGTTTACCACCAATACTTCTTTTGCGACCGGGGGCACTGAACTCGCCAACACGAACACCATCGTTACGGGATTGAACTCGGGGATCGTTAACATCAATTACAACTTTTTGATGGTTCCCGATAACTTGCGGGTTTATTATGACACTCTCCTCATATTTGATTCCGGTCTGGTGAGTGGGTCGGGCCGGTTCTCCATCCCATTTGGTCCTGGTATTGATACAAACATCGTCATCGTTGTGAATGGAGATGGCAATCGTCCGATGAGCTTTTGGAATTACGAGGTTCAAATCGTGAGTGGAGCATTAATTTACGCCACGTTCTCGGAGAATATTAATCTGGCGCTGGTGCCCATCAAATTTGCAATCCCGCCGTTCGCGACCAATCCTCCTGGTTCGAGAGTGACGTTCGACTCAAGCAGTTTCGAAAGCGATCTTCCCGGGACCTATACAAACTTCGTGGACGGCTGGACCGTGACGACGAACAGCGTGGATGTTAGCAATGCTGCGGTTGCTCACACGGGAACCAACTATCTTGATCTTGGAATAGGTGCCATTTCACGAACGCTCCCCACGACTCAAAGTAAACTTTACAATTTGAGTTTTGCCTATCGAAGTGGCGCGTCTAACAGCTTCTCGGCCGCCAATGTTGCGCTTGATGGGGTTTTTACTAACGAATTTATTGGCGTTCCGGCGTGGATCGTTCATTCAACCACGTTCGCCGCACCCGCGAGCGGGACGAAGTTTGACTTCACCGGGCTTGATCCCGGCATGCGTTTTGACTCATTCGAGCTGACGGAAGGTGGCGACCGAAACTACTTCCTGCCCGAAGAATCACTTAACACGTTTATCGGTGAAAATGCTAAAGGTGATTGGAAACTCGAAGTTTGGGACAGCCGTGCGGGAGCTTTCATCGGTGGACAAGTTTTAAGCTGGCAACTGCAATTGAGCTTTGCTTCCACCAACGCTGTCGCGACGACGATTACAAACGGCGTCACGGTGACAAACACAGTTGCCGGTGCAGAAATCATCTACTTCATTATTGATGTGCCCATTTCCGCAACCCGCGCGACAAACGTCCTGGTAAGTGGCGGTGGTCCCTTGAACCTGCTTTTCAATGGCTCCCAACTGCCGATCGGAAATGCTGCGCTGGGCGATTTAACCCTTCTCTCTTCCACGTTCAACGGCACAAATGTTCTCACGACCGACGCGTTCCCATACCTGCAACCGGGGGGTCGCTATTATCTCGGTGTCAAAAATGTCAGTGCGGCGCAAACCAATGTTTTCACTCTGACCGTGACCTTCGATGAAACAAACAATCTGTTCAACGTCACCCCGTTGCAGAACATGGTGACTTATGGTCCAACCAACCTGCCACTTAACCGCACGATCCAGTATTATCAATACGATTTAACAAATGCAGTCAGCTCCATTGAATTCAAACTGTTCAACATGAGTGGGGACGTGGATCTGGTGGTCAGGCGCAACGCCCTGCCAACGCAGAGCAATTACGATTACACCAGTAGTCGAGGCGGCACGAACGATGAAGTTCTCACGGTCAATGCGCCTGCTGCTGGCCGTTATTACCTCGGTGTCTATGGTTTCTTTCCCACTAACAATATTACCTATAGTATCCTGGTTACTGAAGGGGCTGCGGTTAGCACGACTCCAACCTTCATTGGCAGTGGAACGCTTACCACCAATGGATTCCAGATTAGCGCCAACACGATTATCGGAAGGAGTTATGACTTCCAGTTTTCAACGGATCTCATTACGTGGACGAGCGTTCCCGGCTATCCGGTAACCGCAGTCAGTGCAATTACCGTATTTACAGATCCGACGGCGACCTCGACACAGCCAGCACGGTTCTATCGTTTGGTTTTACTGGGGACGGTGGCAACCACCCCTCCGACTTTCATTGGCAGTGGGACACTCACAGGAAGCGGATTCCAAATTAGCGCCAACACAATTGTCGGAAGGAGTTATCAGTTTCAGTATTCGACGGATTTCATTGCGTGGACCACCGTTCTACCCGATCCGGTAGTGGCTATCAGTACTACAACAATATTTACCGATCCAACGGCATCCCAGGCGCAAACCGCACGATTCTACCGATTGATTTTGCTCCCCTGATCAAATCGTGTCTTAAAAATTAAAAAGGTACAGAAAAAGTGAATGGCTTCCTTTGTTTCTAGCTCACTCCGACAAACCATTTGTACCATGAATCGAGTGGTTGCCGTTCTTTTATCGAGTTTCAGTCTGTCTCCATACCTACTCGCTGAGACTAATCTGCTGCCAAGGTCAATTTTTCCCCCAACTGTCGCTCAATCAACGGTGTCATTGCCGCCCGTGCCGAATGGTCAATCCGCCCTTGTCGCACTCGCTTGGGATGCGGAATCGAAGGATTTTAAGGCGAAAGCCGGTGAAGGGATGGCCTCTTTTGTTTTCTTTTTCACAAATATTTCTGCCGCTGAAGTCGTGATTAGCAATGTTACCACCACCTGTGGTTGTACCGTTGCCCAACTTCCATCTCAGCCCTGGCATCTCGCGCCTGGAACTAACGGAGAACTTAAAGTCACCATGAACCTCGCCGGTAAACTAGGCCGCGTGACTAAAGAGGTGTCTGTGAACTCTTCCGCTGGAACCAAGGTGTTGCGTGTGCGTGTAACCATCCCTGCCACATCAGCGGCGGTGACGGAGAATGCCAGAGGAGATCGCGCCGCGAATATGGAGGCGGCGAAAGCAAACCGCCAGGCCATTTTCCAGGGAGATTGCATTTCCTGCCACGTCACGAAAGGAGCGGGCAAATTTGGGAAGGAACTTTTTGTGGCAGACTGTGCAATCTGTCACGACACACCGCATCGCGCCGCTATGGTTCCCGATCTGCGCGCTCCCAGGACGCCGCGTGACCATGCTTACTGGGCGAACTGGATCACTTCGGGCAGGGCAGGGTCTTTGATGCCTGCCTTTGGCGAGAAGGAGGGTGGCCCACTGTCGCAGGGACAAATTGATTCATTGGTTACTTATCTGATGGAAAATTTTCCAAAAGGCCCAGCGGGAAACAGTTCCACATCTGTAATCCTGCCCGTAATTCCAACACCGAGCGCTGGTAAGTAACTCTTCGGGCCATTGATAAAGTTGGGAGGTAAAAAAAGTCAGCTCTGAGGTCGATCAAACAGCGTGAATCAACCGCGCCGAAAGAATGATTTCAACCCTTGTGTTTAATGAGGAACTCCGCAAGTCCCCCGGCAATCTTGGCAAGCTGTTTTGTCTTCCGTTCATCCTTGAGCTTGCCGGACTCATCGAAAGCTTCGTGCGCGGCAGAAATCGAAATAGAATCCGGCAGCACAGTCACGCCAATGTTTCCGAGAATGGCGCGTAAGTGAACAAGTCCTCGCAATCCGCCTAGCGCTCCGGGAGACGCGCTGACGAGTGCCGCAGTTTTTCCACGAAAACAAACCAAGGGCGGTTCTTCATCAGTTTCCGCGCGAGAGGCCCAATCAATCGCGTTCTTCAACACCCCCGTGATGGAACTGTTGTATTCGGGTGACGCGATTAAAAAACCGTCGTGCTCGCGAAGAAGCGCCTTTAATTTCTTCGCATTTTCCGGAAGCCCATTCGCGGTTTCAAAATCTTCGTCGAAAAGTGGCAACGGCAAGTCGCGCAAATCGAGCAAGGTCACAGCGGCACCTGCATGACGAGCAGATTCAGCGGCCAGCTTGACCAATGTTTTGTTATAGGACCCGGTGCGAGTGCTTCCGGCGAACGCAAGAATTTTGGGTTGGCTCATACAGTTCTTAATTTTCAATTTTCTCCGCCGAAAAGCAAGTCATCCCACATTGTCCATTTAATAAATTAAGAAATTGTCACAAAAGAGGCCTTGCGTTTTGCTGCAACTCTCCCCTCTCATAATGCGGTTCATGAAAAAATATGCTTCCGAACTTCTAGGGACTTTCGCTCTGGTCTTTGCCGGCACGGGCGCAATCGTCATTAACGAAGTCGCCAACGGTTCCATCACCCACGTCGGAATTGCGCTCACCTTCGGTTTGGTGGTTCTCGCCATGATCTACACTTTTGGCGACGTCTCCGGCGCACACCTTAATCCCGCCGTGACCATCGGATTTTGGGTCGCTCGTCGTTTGGAAGGTGCGCGGGTGCTTCCTTACATTGTAAGTCAATGCGTTGGAGCGTTGATGGCGAGTGCCTTGTTGCGAATCCTTTTTCCCGAAAATAAATTGCTCGGGACGACTCTTCCCGCCGGTTCCGCCGTGCAAACATTTATCCTCGAATTCGTGCTGACGTTTATTCTTATGCTCGTCGTCCTGAACGTTTCCACCGGCGCAAAGGAAAAGGGACTTACCGCAGGAATTGCAGTTGGTGCCATCATCGGTTTGGAAGCAATGTTCGCGGGACCGATTTCTGGTGCCTCAATGAATCCCGCACGATCACTCGCACCCGCATTGGTTTCCGGGCACATGGAACATCTGGTTCTGTATCTCACCGCGCCAGTACTGGGTGCGATTGCAGCTCGATTCGCTTGTCAATGTGTTCGCGAACCGGGTTGCTGTAGTCGCGCTGCTTGAATCAAAATTGTATGAACAAAGCTCCAATCGTCTTGATTCTTTGCACCGGCAATTCATGTCGCAGCCATCTTGCCGAGGGAATTTTGCGCGCGAAGGCAGGACACTTGATCAATGTGCAAAGCGCAGGGAGCAAGCCGTCGGGCTATGTTCATCCGCTCGCAATCAAGGTCATGGCCGAAATTGGCATCGATATTTCCCAACATCGTTCCAAACACTTCGATGAATTTTTAACGGATAATGTTGAAACGGTTATTACAGTTTGTGGAAACGCCGATCAGGCCTGCCCTATTTTTCCTGGACAAGTAAATCGTTATCACTGGGGCTTTTTCGATCCCGCAAAAGCCGATGGCAACGAAGATGAACAGCTCAAAGTTTTCCGTCAAGTGCGCGATGAAATTCAACGTGTTTTCGAATCCTACGCCGCCGGACGTTGCGATCAGGCCAAGGTTATTTAAGAAGTTGAACTCGATTCTGTAGCGGCACTTCCGTTGACAACGTTCCAATTGCTGCTAAATCTTTGCTATGAAAAAATTCGCATTACTCGCCGCCTTGCTTTTTATGAAAACAAGCCTCATCTCCGCCGCACCGCTCAAGGAAATTCCTTTTAAAGATATTGATGGAAAGGAAACCTCGTTGAATGCCTACAAAGGCAAAGTCGTTTTGATTGTGAATGTCGCCTCAAAGTGTGGACTTACACCGCAATACAAATCGCTCGAAGCCATCCAGCAGAAATATAAAGGACAGGGTTTTACTGTTCTGGGCTTTCCGTGCAACCAATTCGGTGGACAAGAACCCGGATCAAACGAAGAAATTAAACAGTTCTGCTCCAGTAAATATGATGTCACTTTTCCGTTGCTCGACAAAATTGATGTAAATGGACCAAAGCGCCATCCGCTGTATGTAGAACTGGCTGGCAAAAACTCTCCGTTTCCAGGCGATATCAAATGGAATTTTGGAAAATTTCTCATTGATCGCGATGGAAAGCTTCTCAAGCGATTCGAGCCAAAGACCGCTCCCGATGCTCCTGAAATCATTCAAGCGATTGAGACGGCTTTGGCTGCTAAATAGATCCTGGAAATCTTCCGCATCTTTATCAGGAACATCCATCGTTTGCAGATTCATTGATCTACTGCTAGAAACTCGATAAGGGATAGAGTTTAAAATCGCCGCCAAGCCGACTTTTCAGTCGGCTTTTTTTTGTTGCTCGGTATCAATTGTCGGTGGCCCCGGCCAACCGCGATCAGAGCCTAATCACAAACAATATTTTGCTTCCATTTTCGATGATTTATTTCTAGCGCGCTCTTACGGCTCTAAAGAATCTGTAATTAAAGTTGGACATTTGGGGGTCGGTGTAAATAAGGGATTGGCCCGTCAGGGTGTTGGTGGAGATGGGAGTCCAGGTAAAGAGATTGGTGGAGGCTTCGATGACATGGGTGAGGGATGGTTCACCGTTAAGGGTAAATTGGAAGCCGTCCGGGTTAAGATTTTTAACATCGGTGATGGTGGGCGGAGTAGTAGGAGCATATTCGAACTGGAGGCTCCATCCTGCGGCGATGTTGCCGGTGGCATCGGATTGGTCGTCCGAGATGTAAAGGGACCATGTGCCATTGGGGCTGATGCCATTATAGATGAGCAGGTTGGCGGCGTAGTTATTGGTTGGCGCAGGTGATAGAAAGAGATCGTTTACCTCATAGTCATAAGGGATGTAAGAGCCGGAAAGGATTTGGGCTTCATCCGGCAGTGTTTCGAGGGCTAGTTGATCAAAGGTCAGGGTGATATTCTCCAAAGGAAAGAAGCCGCCGGCGTCAGACATGATTTTGACTGCTTGGCCGCCCGGCCCGACCAGAAGAATATCGATGTCATCCGGATTGCCGTGGGTGAGGCCGTGCAGGGTGAGAGTGACTTTATGGACCGTGCCAAAAATGCAATTGACATTGAGCAGGGACGGATAAGGAGTGGCGCGCCCGGGGTTATTGTTGGCAAAATCGTTGATGGTGATGGGGTTGGAGTTGGCAAAAGCAGTTGGGCTTTGCAGGATTTCGGCGTTAACTGCCAGAGTGGCGCTGCGGATAATGGTGTTGCAGGAGCCGCTGACTTCGACGGAGTAGAGTCCGGCGTCGTTGGTTTTAAGATTTTGGAGGAACAAGGTGTTGGCGGTTTGGCCGGGTATAATGACATTATCTTTTTTCCACACGAAAGAGAACGGGCCGGCTCCGCCGGGGGTGGTGCTGAAGGTGACCGCCTGGCAGGAGCAGACGAACTGGTTAGTCAAAGCGGTGGCCGTGATAGCAGCGCCAATGGTCAGGGTGGCGCTATTGGTTGCCTTG
>JBKJOA010000253.1:0-3840 GCA_046593365.1 Limisphaerales bacterium | reverse complement strand
GAGACCATGCATGTTGTAGCTCATGGTAATTCCTTCAGCCGATTTGACCTTGAGCGACTGCTTGACGATTTCGACCACCACTCCGGCGTAACCGCCAATGTCCACAAATTCGCCCAGCGCGCATTGGGGAAAATCCGGAAGGCCGACGAATTCGGCAATCTCTTTGGTGGGGCGATCAAAATCGAGAGTGGGCGTCGTTTCGCGATGGGAGGCCGGTTGCTCGGGTGTTGGTTGGGCTGCAATAGAGTTTTGCATAGCCGAACAGCGTGGATTGGATTTTGGAAAAGGCGAATCGTTTTTTGAAAATACTTTCCGCCACCGCCACCCCTAATATTGTTGCGAAGAAAACATTTGGGGAATGACGCAACCTCCCTGTTCTGTCAGTATTGAGAACATTGAATTCTTCCAAACAAAAATCGTTGGCGCGCTTGTTTCCTTGCGCGGTGGTTTTTGTCATTCTTTTTTCCCCGCCGAATGTGTTGGCTCATGGAGATTCACACGAGCAGATCGCGGCTGTGACCAAAGAAATTTCCGAGCACCCGAACCAGCCGGAGCTTCTGCTTAAACGGGCTGAGTTGCACCGGCTGCACGGCGAATTCGGTCTCGCCCTGGCCGATTGTCAACAGGCGGAAAAAGCAGGCCCAAAACTGACCATCACGCAGTTCTATCGCGGAAGAATTCTCTTCGATGCGGGATTTTACATGGAAGCACGCGCTGCTCTCGACCGATTTCTCGCCATCGAAAAAAAACACGCGGAAGGTTGGCTGACGCGCGCCCGTGCGTCGATGAAGCTGGAAAATTTCGGGGCGGCGGCGGCGGATTTTTCGAAGGCGATTGAATTCGCGAGTGTTCCCGAACCGGATTTCTATATGGAACGCGCCGGAGCCTGGCTGGCTGCCGGAAATCTCGAAACCGCCCTGGTTGGAATTGACGAGGGCATTTCCAGATTGGGAGCCGTTGCTTCGCTGGAAATTCCCGCCATCGAACTGGATGTGAAACTTCAGCGATACGACAGCGCTTTGCGTCGTGTTGATGTGTTGGCCGCGCAATCGCAACGAAAAGAAACATGGCATTTGAAACGCGGCGAGGTTTTGGAAAAGGCCGGACGCCTTTCTGAAGCCACAGAAGCGTATGCAAAAACAGCCGAGGCGTTGGCGCAATTGCCGCCGCGTTACAAACTAAGTGAACCAACCAAGCGTTTGGAAAATCAGCTAGCGGCGGCGCGTCAACGACTCCAGACCCACTAATCGAATATGAATATCTTCTCAACTCTGGCAAGAAATGTCCGACACCTCTTCCTGGTTTTCTTTTTGGCGGGACTGTCGCTTACATTCGTGGCCCAGGCGCAAACAACCGTGCTGTTCGGCCTGACCAATGTTTGGAGTTACAATCAAACCTCGAATTTCACTGCCAAAGATTGGACCGCCCCAGCGTTCGATGATTCCTCATGGCCTTCGGGCTCCGGGCTTCTCTATTCGGAAACAAATATTAACGTTGCACCGCGCAACACACCTTTGACTCTTGGCCAAACAACCTATTATTTTCGCACCCACTTTCTCTTCACCAATGCGGCTTCCAATTTCTTCCTGACTTTCTCCAGTAAAATCGATGACGGGGCTGTGTTTTACTTGAACGGTGCTGAAATTCAACGCGTGAGAATGTCTGTAGTACCTGCTATCATTATTTACACAAATTTGGCAACGGGCAGTCCAACAAGCGGAGACGCCATCGGTTTAGACATCTTTTCCATTTCAGCAACCAACGCACTTTTGGGCGACAACGTCCTTGCTGTGGAAGTTCACCAAGCTTCGGCGGCCAGTTCTGACATTGTTTTTGGGACCACTCTCAGCACGGCTTTCATCAACCGCGGGCCTTATTTGCAAATGGGAAGTTCCACCAACATTGTGGTTCGCTGGCGCACTCACGTCGCGGGCGATTCGGGCGTCTGTTTCGGCACGAATTTTTCCAGCATGGATTCTGTGGTCTCTGATCCGGCCATCGTCACCGAACATGAAGTGACTCTGCAAAATTTAATTCCCAACACGAAATATTTTTATTCGGTGGGCAATTCGCTCAACGCATTGGATGGCGGCGACACGAATCATTGGTTTGTCACTGCGCCAATTCCCGGAACGTCCAAACCGACCCGCATTTGGGTCATTGGCGATGCGGGCACAGGTGGAGCCGTTCAAGCATCAGTGCGCGATGCCTACTACAATTTCGCTGGCCCGCGCCCAACTGATTTGTGGCTCATGCTCGGTGACAATGCCTACGACAACGGCACCGACAGCGAATATCAAACCGCCGTTTTCGACATGTATTCCAAGTTGCTCCCGCAATCCGTCCTCTGGTCCACTCTCGGCAATCACGAGACGGCTCAATCCACAAGTTTCGTCAATACCTATCCCTATTTCCAAATGTTCACCTTCCCGACCAATGGAGAAGCGGGGGGAATGGCTTCCGCCACCGAGCATTATTATTCTTTCGATTACGGGAACATTCATTTTATTTGTCTGGATTCCATGACAGCCAGCCGGAGCATCAGTTGCACTAACAGTTGCATGGCGTCCTGGCTCCGCTCCGATCTGGCTTCCACAACGAACCTTTGGATCATCGCGTTCTGGCATCACCCCCCTTACACGAAAGGTTCGCACAATTCGGATGGCGAACTCCCTCTCATCGAAATGCGCCAGAATTTTCTGCCCATTCTTGAAGAGGGAGGAGTGGATCTGGTTTTGTCCGGTCACAGCCATTGTTACGAACGATCATTTCTACTCGATGGTCACTATGGATTATCCGGTACGCTCACGAACAAAATGGTTCTCAACGCAGGCAGTGGTCGCGAAACAAATGCGGACGGCCCGTACACTAAATGGTTGAGCGGATCCCAATCTCATCAAGGGTCAGTTTACGTGGTGGCGGGAAGTTCGGGGCAGATTTCAGGCGGCTTACTCAATCATCCCGCGATGTTTATCTCCCTCAACCAACTCGGCTCGCTCGTCTTGGATGTGGACGGCGACCGGCTGGACGCAAAATTCCTTCGCGAAAATGGCGCGGTTCCAGCAATCGCCGACCAGTTCACCATTCTCAAGCGCGACGTGAATTTTACCTCCATTCAACCAACGCCCAATGGCATGATTCTTCAAGTCACCAACGTCGCCGCCAGCAAGACCAATATCGTGCAGGTCAGCAGCACCCTTTCCAATTGGACCTCCATCAGCACCAATGTGAGCAGCTCGAATCGTTTTCAATTTCTCGACGCGCAAGCGACCAATTCTGATTTGAATTTTTACCGGATCCTTCGTCTGCCCTGAAAAGGACTACGGCTTGGATTCCAGCACGAGAGGGCAAACCGCGCGAACGTAATTTTCTCGTTCGAATTCGTTTCGCCCCGTTCTTATAAGCAATCGATTTGCCGGTCGCGCAAAATGGCAAGGCACCAATAAGCCGCATCTTTTCCCAGAGCCTCTTTGAGGATTGCCATCTGGCCGGATTGGAAAGTGAATCCGTCCGCGCTCGTTTTTTTGCGGGAAGTTGCAGCGCAAAAGGCTGGCCTGACAGGTTGGGTCAATCCGTTCGGCCAAGTCGTCGAGTCGCTCCAGAAATACCCCAACCATTTTTCCCCATCCGGCATGGACATGTTCGCGTTGGCCAACGAGCAAGTGGAACGCTGCGATTTTAATCCCTTGATCGGCGTAGGAGGAAAAGATCTGGAAGCCGTAGGAAAGGTGGCGCAAAGCAGGCTTGAATTGGGCGATGGGCGAGTGGCCTGGACTGCGTTTCCCGCCTTCGCTCCACAGGCGGCGGCAAATAATCTTTACCTGGTGCCGTAGGTTTTAC
>JBKJOA010000195.1:0-6999 GCA_046593365.1 Limisphaerales bacterium | reverse complement strand
CGATCCACTTGCAGGTGATGCGCGGTGACGACGGCTTCATCAATTTCTTTGACCAAAAGTTTCTGCCGAACCTGTTTGGTGAATGGCGCATTGTTCGCCTTGAGAAAACAGCCTTTGCCGGGAATGGTTTCGATCACACCCTGGCTTTCAAGTTCCGCGTAAGCCTTGGCAATGGTGTTGCGATTGACGCGAAGCTCCTCGGCCAACGGGCGGATCGACGGAAGTGGTTCGCCGTTGAGTAAAACCCCCGAAGCGGCGGCGTAGCGAACCTGATCCACCAATTGCAGATAGACCGGCTTGCCTGCTTTGAAATCAATTTGGAAAACCATAATGCGTTACTGACATAGGACACTAGGACAGTATAAAAATTCTGTCAAGCGCCAAAATCTTGGGGTATCTCGCTTCGGCTGGTGCGTCGATTTTTCAAAGTGTTTCAAAAGTTTTGGTTTTTGTTTTATCGCGTTTCAGAAAGGAATTTGGGTGAGGCGTCTCTGGCGAAGGAGTGTTTCACAAGCTGAGACGGCTCGCCGAGCCATCTCTACATAACCGGGCAATTGAACGATGAGCATCGAATGGGAATTTTCGCGCCCGCCGAAGGCAGCGCTACCCGGTTGGGGGAAATTTTGATTGCCGATTCGGTTGAACAGTCGGCAACTTGGGCGCGTCTGAGAATTGCCGATGAGTACCGAGAAATACGATTCACGTTCGCCCGCTGAACTTTCCGTCCTGGCATCTTTTGATTTTCAATCGCGCCCGCGGCTCATTTTTGGTTTGAACAGCGTTGAACGCGTGGGCGAACTCGCGAAAGAACTTCCCGCGAAAAACATTCTACTGGTGACAGATGCGGGAATTGTTATGGCCGGTCACGCGGACCATGTGAGAAAAATTTTGGAAACTGAGAAACTTTCCGTTTTTGTTTTCGACCAAGTCCTGGAAAATCCAACCACTCGCTGCGTGGATCGTTGTGTCGCGTTTGCGAAAGCGAATCAGATTGATGCCATCGTCGGCTTGGGTGGTGGCAGTTCGATGGATACCGCGAAAGGCTGCAATTTTCTCCTGACCAACGGGGGCGAAATGAAAGATTATTGGGGAGTCGGCAAGGCGACGAAGCCCATGCTGCCGTTAATGGCCATTCCGACGACGGCGGGAACGGGCAGCGAATGCCAGAGCGCAGCGTTGATTGCCGATGAAGTGACGCATCAAAAAATGGCGTGTCTTGATCCAAAAGCGGCGGCGAGAGTGGCGGTTTTGGATCCGGCTTTAACTCTCTCGCAGCCACCACGGGTGACCGCTTGCACGGGGATTGATGCCATTGCGCACGCACTTGAAACCGCCGTCTCCACAAAGCGCAACCCGGTTTCAATGTTGTATTCGCACGAAGCGTTTCGGTTGACGACAGCCAATTTCGCAAAAGTGCTGCAGAATCCTCGCGACCTTGAAGCACGCGGGCAAATGTTGCTCGGCGCGGCGTTCGCGGGAACGGCGATTGAGAACAGCATGCTCGGCGCGGCGCATTCGGCGGCGAACCCGCTGACAGCACATTATGGAATCATTCATGGGCAAGCTGTTGGAATGATTTTGCCGCATGTCGTTCGATTCAACGGCGAACAAGCTGAGGCGCAAACGAATTACGCGAACCTTGCACAAATGGCCGGCATTTCATCCGCACCCGATCAACGAACGCGCTGGCTGGATTTGATCGATTGGATTAAATCAACTTTGAATTTGGCAGAGATGCCGCAGTCGCTTCAGGAATTTGGAGTTGAGGCGTCGCAGATTTCATGTCTCGCCGAAGAAGCTGCCCGACAATGGACGGCGAAATTTAATCCAAGACAGGTGGAGAAGGCAGATTTCTTTAGAATCTTTGAAAGCGCTTTGGCCTCGCGTTAAGACCATTCCAAGACGATCCAGAGCTACTTTGCTCCGGGCTTATCAACGATTTGCAATTTGTATTCGCGCGAGAGTTTGCTGTCGGGCATAGGCTGCGGAATGGCGTTGTAATCAAAATCGAATTTGAATCGGAAATTAATCACACCCTTGTCCGCAGGAACCGGCACGAGCGTTTCCCAACGATTGCGCATCAAGGAGGTCTTACGCATCGGGTAACTTTCCATGCCCACCATCACCGAAGGTTTCATCGACCCTTCGCGAATGCTCTGCTGACGGGAATCCCAGACGGCTTCCACGGGATATAGCCCGCTGACATTCCGGGTTTGCTGGCTCGGGGTCAGATTCGTAATCGTGCTGCACCCCGCGAAGAGCAATGGCACCAATGAAAGTAAAAGAAGTTTTTTCATGTTTCGTCTCTGGGCGGAGGTTCGCAAAGCCGCTGCTGCTTGTAAAGTTGGTTTTCGATCTGGAATTGCGATCAAAGGATTGCGCGCTGTGGAAAATTCATTTTTCGGTTTGACCGCTCCGCAGGGAGAGGGGTAGCTTGCGCCCTCTAATTACGGAATTTTACTTATGATCGGAACGATTCGGCGTCATCAGCAATGGCTTTGGATAATTATCATTTTGGCAATTATCGTCAGCTTTGTGGTTTATTTTTCTCCAACGGGAACGGGGGTTTTCGAAAAAGGAGACAGCTATAACTTTGGTTCGATCAAGAATCGTCCCATTACTCGGGATGAATTCCAGGGTGCGCAAAATGAAATAGAAATTTTCTACTTCCTGCGCTTTGGGAAATGGCTCACGCGGGAAGATGCCGTGCAAACCGGCTTCGATCTTGATCGCGAAAGTTACAATCGCCTCCTGCTTATCGAAAAATTAAAAGAGCTCAACGTCCAGCCAACCACCGAAGCAACGGCAAAGTGGATTGGTGAAATTTTTCGTGGCGGAACCGATCAGGCTTTCCCCATGGAACGCTACCAGGCGTTCGTCAAAACCGAATTAACGCCACATAACCTTACCGCAGAGGACTTTTCCCGTTTCGCGACCCATCAAGTCGGCCAGCAGCATCTTATTTCCGTTTACGGACTGGGTGGAAAAATGATTACTCCGCAAGAAGCAGAATCTTTTTATCGGCGGCTGAACGAGCCTTTGTCCACTGAAGCGGTGTTCTTCCCGGCTACAAATTATCTCGGCAGCGTTTCCGTCACGCCGGCTGCCCTGGGACAATTCTACACGAACAACATGGCGGAATATCGTTTACCCGATCGCGTTCAGGTGAACTACGTGAAATGGGAATTCACCAATTACCTCGCGGAAGCTGACAAGGAACTGGGTAAAATTACGAATCTTTCGCAGCGGCTTGAACAGATTTATTTCCAGCGCGGCACAAACACCTATAAAGATGAACAAGGGAAGCCGCTCTCGATTGAAGCCGCGAAAGCGAAGATCAAAGAAGATGAGCGCCAGGTCATTGCTGGATTTACAGCGCGAAAAAAAGCGAGTGAATTCCTGACCGACCTGTTTCAAGGTCATGACGAAAAAAATCCGTTCAGTCCCGAAGACCTTGAGAAAATGGCAAAAGCAAAAGGCCTCGAAATGAAGACGACGCCGACGTTTGATCAAATCAATGGAGCGAAGCAATTAAAGGTTTCTCCCGCTTTCGTGCAAACGGCGTTCCGGTTGAGAAATGACGATCCCGAAGACAAAGCCAAGGAACTTCTTTATCCGTCAGCCCCTGTTTTTTCGGAAGATGCCGTTTATGTCATCGGTTTCAGCAAACGTTTTCCGAGTGAAAACCAATCGTTTGAAAAGGTTAGCGACCGGGTCACAGCAGATTATCGAGCAGAGGAATCGTTGAAACTGGCCCGCCAAACCGGGGTGGCTTTCGCGAGCAGTCTCACCAACAGCGCTGCGGCTGGGAAATCGTTCGCTGACCTCGCCACTCAGAGCAAAGTGAACCTTGTGGCGCTGCCGGCGTTTTCATTAAGCACTCGCAGTCTGCCGGAACTCGGAGACGGGCGCAGCCTCGAAACACTGCAAAATGTCGCCTCCAGTTTGGCCCCGGGAAAAACGAGCTCATTCATGCCAACGACCGACGGCGGATTGGTTCTGCATTTGAAATCAAAACTTCCTGTTGATGAAGTGAAACTGAAAACGGAATTGCCCGAGTTCCTCGCTCGCCAACGCGAGCAGCGCATGTCCGCGGCTTTCAGCGAATGGTTTCAAAAACTGCCGGAAGAAATGAAATTGGTGGTCCCAGCGAAAACTTCTGGTGGCAAATCATAGCAGCCTGGCACACGTTCGCAGGATATTGTGAGCGACGTCATTAAACTTTCTTCCCCGGCAACCCACGATTTTTGGGAAGTCCCGGTTCTCTTCGAGGATGAGTATCTGCTTGCCCTGAGCAAACCGGCGCGACTGCTGACCTCGGCTGATCGCTATAATCCAGACCGTCCCAACTTGATGAAGTTGCTCCATCGCGACATCGAACGCGGAGCGCCTTGGGCAAAAAAACGGACTGGCCTGACTTATTTGATGAACGCGCACCGGCTCGATTTTGAAACGACTGGGATTATTCTTCTCGCGAAAACCAAGCCCGTTCTCGTCGCGCTCGCCAATCAATTTGGCTCGGAGAAACCGTTGAAAACTTACGCCGCACTCGTCCGAGGTTCAATGCACCAGGACACCTTCGACGTGAACGCCAAAATTGCGCCACATCCGGTGAAACTTGGCCAGATGCGCATCGACGAAGCAAATGGGAAACGTTCCCGCACGGAATTCACCGTTCGCGAACGCTTCAAAGGCTATTCACTTTTGGAATGCCGCCCGCTCACGGTTCGCACGGACCAGATTCGCGTTCATCTACAACATCTTGGCTTGCCAATCCTCGGCGACAGCATTTACGGCGGATCGCAACTGCTGCTTTCGTCTTTGAAAAAAGATTTTCATTTGAAACCAAAAAAGGTGGAACGTCCCCTGATTTCCACGCTCGCATTGCACGCGGAAAAATTGGGGCTGGCTCATCCGGTGACTGAAAGTGAAATCTCCATCGAAGCCCCGTGGCCGAAGGATTTAAAAGTCGCAGTGAAATATTTGCGGCTTCACAGCGCACCGATGTAGAGACGGCTCGGTGAGCCGTCTTAAGTTTGGCCAGAGGCAAGTTTTAAAATTTGAGACGACTCACCGAGCCGTCTCTACGCGACAATCCAACTTAAAATCGCCTTCTGCACGTGCAGCCTGTTCTCCGCTTCATCAAAAATCGTTTGCGCGTGCGCTTCAAAAGTTTCTTCGTCAATTTCTTTGCCGCGATATGCGGGCAGACAATGCATCACGAGCGCATCAGGTTTAGCAAGTTTCACCAAAGCTTCGTTGATTTGATAACCAGCAAGTTCTTTGACGCGCTCCGCCGATTCCGCTTCTTTGCCCATTGAAATCCAAACGTCGGTATAGAGCAAATCCGCGCCGGACGCTGCGGCCTTCAAATCATCCGTTACATAAATAGCACCTTCAAATTTTGATCGCTGGCCGCTGCGGTCTGCTTCTGCTTTTGCAGCGCGATTTATTAATTCTATGCCCGGCTGAAATTTTTTCGGCGCGGCGATGCGCAATTGAAACCCAAGTTTTGCTGCCGCAAAAATCCAGGAGACCGGCATGTTGCACGCGCCATCGCCGATGAACGTCACCACTTTTCCCGCTATTGAACCGCGCTTTTCTTGAAACGTAAGAATATCGGCGAGAACCTGGCACGGATGCTCATCATCGGTCAGCGCGTTGATCGTTGGAATTTTAGAAAATTCGGCAAACTCTTCGACATCACTCTGCGCGAAAGTGCGAATGATTGCGCCTTGAACCATCCGACCCAAAACACGCGCCGTGTCTTTGATCGGTTCGCCGCGACCGAGTTGAATATCGTTCGCGGAAAGAAACATGGGACGTCCGCCCAGTTCATGAATCGCGACTTCAAATGAAACCCGTGTGCGCGTGGAAGATTTGGAAAACATCAGCGCCCACGTTTGTCCGGCCAGCGGTTTGTGCTGGCTGTCGCTGCGCTGTTTTTTCAGCACAACTGCGTTTTGGAGAATCGTCTCCATATCCGTCCGCGCCAGTTTCTCCAAGCTCAACAAATGCTTCATAGATTACTGAACCAATTTTTGGGCGGTTGCTTCAATGATTTTTATCCCAAGTTCCGCTTCCTCACGCCGTAAATTCAGCGGCGGCAAGAAACGAATCACTTGTGTGCCCGAGGGAATCGCAAGCATTCCAGCTTCGTGCAACCGGTTCACAAATTGAATGGCATGGGATTTTTCGTTTCCGGAAAATGCAGGAATTTTTTCAGCAAGCTCAAGTCCAATTATTAATCCAAGCCCGCGCGCCGTTTTGATTATTTGTGGAAACTTTTTTGCAAGCCTCAATAATTCGCACTTCAAAAGCTCCCCCGTCGAGCGCGCATTTTCGGCGAGTTTTTCGCGCTGGATCACTTCAAAAACTTTCAGCGCAACGGCGCACGCAAGCGGTCCGCCGCCGTAAGTCGAGCCGTGCGAACCGGCGCTCAACAAATCTGCAAAAGGCTGCCTCACCCAAAATGCGCCGATGGGAAATCCTGCGCCAAGTGATTTGGCCATCGAAATCCCGTCGGGTAAAAACGTGCTGCCGACTTTCAGTCGGCAGTTCTGTTCCCCGTCGCCATCTGCCGACTGAAAGTCGGCAGCACTTTCCAAAATTCTCTGAAATGCCTGGCATCTTCCCGTGCGAAAATGTCCGTCTTGCACGCTGTCGAGCAGGAGCAAAAGTTTTTTCTCATCACAAAGTTTTCGCAGGCCGAACAGATATTCTGGCGTCGCCGATGTGATTCCTCCTTCGCCTTGCACACACTCGATCATGATCGCGACCGTCGCTGGAGAAATCGCATATCGCATCGCTTCCAAATCGTTGAAAGGAACGTGGCGAAATCCGGGAACCATCGGTTCAAAACCTTTTTTGACTTTCTCCTGACCCGTCGCGGAAATTCCCGCGAGCGTGCGCCCGTGAAAAGAATTTTGCGCGGTGAGAATCTCAAAACGTCGTTCGTCATGACCGAACTTTCGCGCGAGCTTGTACAAACCTTCATTT
>JBKJOA010000513.1:0-3258 GCA_046593365.1 Limisphaerales bacterium | reverse complement strand
CTGGTTTGCGCGAAAACCGATCCGCAAACTAATGGCTCCAAAATATTCGGTGGCAGATCCGGCGTTTCGCCGTGCTTTGGATGGTTTGTTGGGCCGATCGTTTGCCGAAGGAAACAGCGTTGAAACATTTTTGAACGGCACGAATATTTTTCCCGCCATGCTCGACGCCATTGGTTCGGCGAAGGAGACCATCACCTTTGAAACTTACATCTGGAGTCGTGGAAAAATTTGTGACGAATTTAAAAAGGCGCTTTCCGAACGCGCCAAGGCTGGTGTGAAAGTCAACGTGGTCGTCGATGGCATGGGCAGTTTCAAACTCCGCCAAACCGATATCGACGAACTGCACAACGCAGGTGTGCAAATCGTGAAATTTAAACGCGACAAATGGTATAACGTGAATTTTCAAATCAATCATCGCACGCACCGAAAAATTCTGGTGGTCGATGGCCGCATCGGTTTCATCGGCGGTTCTTGTGTGCATGACGCGTGGCTCGGCAACGCGGAAACTGCTGAACAATGGCGCGATACGCATTTCAAAATCGAAGGCCCAGCGGTGGCGCAATTGCAGGGAATTTTCGCGGATAATTGGCGTCAAACCACGGGAGAAGTTCTCGAAGGCAAAGATTATTTTCCCGAACTTGCGGTCGCGGGAAATTTTCCCGTTCAAGCCCACATGAGCGGGCCAAAAGATAATCAGGAAAGTATTCGTCTCGCGTTTCTTTTTGCCATGTCGGCAGCGCAAAAAAATATTCGCATTTCGCACGCTTATTTTTTACCGGACGATCTTATGATCAAAACCATTTTGGCGGCGCGCCGACGTGGGGTGAATGTAGAAATTATTGTGCCGACCAAGCTCGATTCCAAATTGATCAAGGCGGCATCGCGCGCGAATTGGGTTGAGTTGGCTGAGGCGGGCGTGACTTTTTACCAATACGGACCCGCCATGTATCACGTTAAAGAGATGATTATAGACGACATTTTCGTACTGGCTGGCTCGGCGAATTTTGACAATCGCTCCTTTCGCATCAATGACGAAGCAAACTTCAACGTGCTCGACCGCACTTTCGCCGCAGAACAAATAAAAATTTTTGAGCAGGATAAAAAACAGTGCAGCCCGCTCACCGTCGCGGCGTTAAAAAATCGTTCATGGCTGACGAAGACGATGGACAATTTAGCGGCAATTTTTAGTTCGCAGTTTTAAGTCGAGTCGGTGGGCGCATTTTAATTCGGGGAATTCCCCGGATAAAACTTTTCGCTCAAAATGAGGTTCAGATTGTGGTGAGCCAGAGTCAGCTCGCTAAAAGTCGCGGCGGTTTGTGGGGTAAAATCGTTCTGCTGAATTTGCTTGGCGGTGCGGCGGAAACGAATACTCAAGGCAACTCGCTCTTCTTTGTCCCCTAACTTTCGCAGGAGTTGACGCACTTTTTCCGCGCGACGCCGCGCTTTTTCAATCGTTTGCAGTGCGTCCGCCGGTTTCACTTCGCCGCCGTTCACGCTCTTGAGCAACGCGCACTCAAACGCGCGACACTGTTTCGGACGGTCCGCGTAAATCCGGCAGTGACACCCGTCAAACGCCAGGCACGGTTGTGGAAATTTTGTTTTGTGCGCCGCGTTTTTCAGAGTGCTGCCTGCGGTTTGCGCGATTTTCCGCTTCTGCAAATTCGTCAGAGGCAGGCCGAGCGTTTCCAATTTCGCCGCGTCGTCGCCACGTTGCAATTGCACGTCCGCGAAAATCACGCCGTTGCAGCACAGGCCGCAAGTCAGGCAAATTTTTTCTGCAACTGAGTGTTTTGAGGACATCGGGAGATGGGAAACTAGAAACGGGTGCAAAAGAACGCAAACCTAAGTTATTCACTTTCCGCCGCGCAGCAGGAACCGCTTTCGTGGTAGCAACTAGCACAAAGAATATGGTCGCCCATTGGGTGCGCGCCAAATTTTCCACACGTCTCACAAGCCACTGTTTCATCGTGCGTAACCCCTTCGCTCAGGGCATTGGATTTTTGATCTTTGTCGTCGCTCATGGCTTTCGGAAAATCACGCGTTCACTCGGAATTTGCAACATTTGGAATTGCCTCGTTAAAAAGTTCGCTGCAAATTTTCTCCGCATTTCCAAACGAAAAACTTATGAGCGCGACGACTAAATCAATTTCACCAAAAAATAATTTTCCAAAACTTCACAACGCCATGTGGCCCGGACTCGTCGGCAAAGGCTCGCCGGGCGCGGAACCGTGCATCGACCTCGACACCATGCTCGATCTCACTGCCAAAGCCGAAGTCAACGGTGTGAAATTCGACGGCGTCGATTTGTTTCTTTACGACCCGCACACCTCCATTGACATCAACGACGACGGTATTAAAAAGCTCGCCGACAAAATTAAGAAAAAAGGTTTCGACGTCGGCTCGGTCGTTGCGCCGGTGTGGTTCGATGGCTCGGCGATGGGCGACGAAACGAAAAAGAAAAATTGGCTGACCGCTGTGCGCAAGGCGTGCGGCATCGCGCAGAAATTGCGCAAACTCGGCGTGCGCCCTCACGGCGTGGTGCGAATTGATTCCGCCGCTGGCGTTTCGGATTGGGAAAAAGATCCAAAGGGCAACACCAAGAAAATTGTCGCGTCGTTCAAAGAAGCCGGAAAGATTGCCAAAGATCACGGCGAAAAACTCGCGGCGGAAGGCGAAATCTGCTGGGGCGGCATGCACAGTTGGCGCGCGATGCTCGACACGCTCGAAGCCGTCGGCCAGCCGAAGGTCGTCGGGTTTCAGGCCGACATGGCTCACACGCTTTTGTATTTGCTCGGTTACAACGAACCGAAACACCGCATCGTCCCGAAAAATTTCAGTTGGGAACCGGGCGCATTTCACGAAGCGATGAAGAAAATGACCAAAGCGTTGCGCCCGTGGACGCTGGATTTTCACGTCGCGCAAAACGACGCGACCGTCAAAGGCTCCGGCTCCCACGACAAAACCGGCCGTCATTGTCTCGCGACTGATCCGAATGGAAAATTGAACATCGCCCGCGACGCCGGTTACTGGATGCGCGACGACGCCGGCAAAGTGACGAAGAAATTCAAACACATCTGCTGGGACGGCTGCATGTTCCCGAACGACGTGATGATGAAACAGGAAACGTGGAACAACATTTTGGCGTCGATGATTCAGGTGCGCGAGAATCACGGGTGGCGGGAATAGCGCGAAATCCCGTCATGCATCCGTTGGTTTTGTCTGGCGCTTGCATCGGATCGAGCACCAGCGAATTGCTCT
>JBKJOA010000252.1:0-6312 GCA_046593365.1 Limisphaerales bacterium | reverse complement strand
GTTCAATTCCAATTTCAAGAATATTCCGAAGAACTCTCACTGTATGATTAAATGCGATGGCGCTGGATTTAGGTGAGAATCGTGCGGCCCAGTCCAAACAATCACTCTGGGAAATCTTGCGAAGGTCCAGCTTCGAGAGTTCCGGCCACGACTTGTTCAGCGCTATGATTCTTTGTTCGTAGTATTCCTTGGTGCGAGGTTTCAATGCTCCGTCGCCTTTGAGCCTTTCCTGGAAAATGATTTGTGCCCCTGCGAACGTAATTTTGCCCTGGTTCTGTGAAATGTTGGCTTCAACTTTTTGGCGCTCTTGCCGTTCCAAGTCGCTCAATCGAAGCTTCGCGACCGAAAGAACATCCGTTTTCAGACTTTTGCGAATCAACTTGCCGCCGACCCGTATTCGTGCGAAATAGACCCCCGATGGAACGTAGCGGACCAAATTTGCATAAGCTGCTTTTTGCCAGTCACCTGACTGGTTTTTTTGCTGTTTCATCACAGCAGTATACAAACGCAGTATCAGATTGCAAATTTATCAGTTCTGAAAATTCTTTGTTTCATAGGTAGGTTGGGCGATTGGCGCAGTGGTAGCGCAACTGCTTTACACGCAGTGGGTCGGGGGGTCGAATCCCTCATCGCCCACCATTTCTTCACCTTCCTGTTTCCTCAAAAAAAAATGTAATGGCAGGTTTTGAACGGTTTTTGTAGCGTCGCTCCGAAATGAAATCATCCGTTGCTCGAAAAAAACAAGTCTCGGCTCAGGTCGAAACCATTGTCGCATCCACTCCGATCACTGATATTCACACCCATCTTTACGACCCCGCTTTCGGCAACTTGCTCCTCTGGGGTCTCGACGATTTGCTCGTCTATCATTATCTGGTGGCGGAATCGTTTCGCCAGATGGATATGCCGTTTCAGGATTTCTGGGGCCTTTCCAAGGCCGATCAGGCCAGCATGATTTGGGACGCTCTCTTTATTCAGCATTCTCCCATTTCAGAATCCTGCCGCGGAGTGCTGACAACTTTGCACGCGCTTGATCTCGATGTAAAAAAACGTGATCTACGCTCCTTGCGAAAATGGTTCGTCGCACAAAAACCGAATTCCTACATCACCAAATGCATGAAGTTGGCAAACGTGAAATCCATTTGCATGACCAATTCGCCATTCGACGATTTGGAACGCCTGGTTTGGGAGCAAGGATTCAGCCGCGACCCGCGTTTCATGGCGGCGTTGCGCATCGACCCGTTGCTTTTGTCATGGAGAGAAACCGCTCCGCTCCTGGCGAAGTGGGGTTACAGCGTCACCGCAACGCTTTCGCAGAAAACCATTTCTGAAGTGCGAAAATTCCTGGCGCACTGGGCGATGAAAATCCAGGCGCGCTATCTGATGGTTTCGTTGCCGCCGGATTTTAATTTCCCGGCGGACAACGACTGCAACCGGTTGATCGAACATGCCGTTCTCCCACATTGCCGTGAATTTAATCTGCCCTTTGCGGTGATGCCCGGCGTGCGCCGCGCCGTGAATCCGCATTTGAAACTCGCTGGCGATGGAGTCGGTTTGAGCAACTTGAATTCGCTGGCCAATCTCTGCTCCGCATTTCCCGGGAACAAATTTCTCGCCACCGTATTGGCGCGGGAAAATCAACACGAACTCTGCATTCTCGCTCGCAAATTCCGCAACCTGCACATTTTTGGCTGCTGGTGGTTTATGAATATCCCGGAGCTGATTGATGAGACGACGCGGATGCGGCTGGAACTGATCGGCTTGAGCATGACGCCGCAGCACTCGGACGCGCGTGTTCTCGACCAGATCATTTACAAATGGCAGCACAGTAAAAAAATTATCGGGAACGTTCTCTCGGAGAAATATGGCGATCTGGTGGATACCGGCTGGCAAGTATCGCGCGCGGAGATCGAGCGCGACGTGCGCGATCTTTTTGGCGGAGCCTTCGAACGTTTTTGCAGCCGATAAGCTGCGGAAAATTTCATTTCGCCGAAAGGCCGTTAATTGCTTTGCATTAACGAGCGGTGCGCATATAAAGCGGAATCACAAATACCTAATATGACTTCGAGTGCCAAGGTCGGGTTTGCAAGGGGTCGGCTGGCCCAAAGTTGTCTGGCGCGGTCCCTCTCCCTTTTTTTTGCCGCTTTTGGCTTTGCTCATTTTACCCAGGCTGCGTTGCAATTTGATGTTTTTCTGGGCTACGACGGGATTGTGCCGGAAGCCAGTTGGTTTCCGATCACCTGCGAAGTCAGAAATGATGGTCCCTCGTTCAGCGCTTACTTCGAAATTTCATCGGGCCAGTTTAACGACAGCCAGATTCGCCGCGTCCCGCTGGAATTGCCGACCAACACGCGCAAGCGGGTGGTGGTTCCCGTCTTTTCCAGTTCGCGATTCGGTCATTGGAACTTTCGTTTGGTGGACGAACGAGGCAAAGTTTACGCGGAGCAGATCAATACCCGCCCTCGCCGTCAAACCGCCTGGGACATCCCGATGGTTGGCGCGCTTTCCCGATCCGTTGCGGGCCTTCCCGTCATTCCGCCAATCAAATCCAATCAACAGGAATTGCAAACCCAACCCGCGCGACTTCAGGTGGCGTTGTTTCCCGACAATCCGATCGCGTTGGAAGGACTCGACGTTTTCTATCTCAATTCCGAAACCGCGCTGGAATTAAAAGTTCCGCAACGGGACGCGTTGCTCGCCTGGCTCAATGGCGGCGGACATCTAGTGGTGAGCGTCGAGCAAATTGCCGATTTGTCGGCCAGCGGTTGGCTGGCCGATTTGCTGCCGTGCCAATTGACATCAAGTAGAACCTTGAAAATCGACACGGCATTTCAAAACTGGATGCAGCAAGGCAAAGTTAAACTATTGGAAACGGCGCCTGTCACCCCGCCCGCTAAAGCAGGGAAAAAAAACGTCTCTCAGTCCAAAGCAGTTTTAGGCGCTGATCCATTTTCGGAATTGGTCTCGGATGAAAAATTCGAGCAACAGGAAATGTTGGTTTTTACGGGCGCTCTCCGCGACGGAACCGTTCAAGTGGACGAGCAGGGGATCCCACTCGTCGTAGAGGCGCAACGTGGACGAGGGCGCTTGACCCTTCTGAATTTCAGCGCCGAGCGCGAGCCGTTTGTTTCCTGGAAAAACCGTCCCTGGTTCTGGGCGAAACTGGCGCAAGTTCCGGTCAAATTATATCAAACCTCCGACTACAACTCTTACGGCGGATCGAGTATTGACGGCGTGTTCGGCGCGATGATTGACAGCAAGCAAATTCGCAAATTGCCCCTGACCTGGCTGCTTTTTTTACTCGTTGTTTACCTGCTTGTGATCGGGCCGCTCGACCGTTATTGGCTCAAGAAAATCAATCGGCAAATGCTCACCTGGATCACTTTCCCGGCCTACGTTTTGTTTTTTTCCGGGCTGATTTATTTTATCGGCTTTCAATTGCGCGCTGGCGATTCGGAATTTAACGAGCTGCACATTGTGGATGTTTTACCGCACAATGACCGGGCCGTTTTGCGCGGTCGTGGTTACGCTTCGATCTATTCGCCATCCAACAAACGCTATCCGCTCGCAGGGGAACAGCCCTTTGCCGCGCTGCGCGGCGAATTCAATTACAGCTATGGTGGAGCCGAAGAAAACAGCCGCGCCAACATCATCCATCGCGCCAACAATTTTATGGCGGAAGTTTCTGTGCCGGTCTGGACGAGCCAGCTTTACGTCAGCGACTGGCTCGAATCGGCGGATTTGCCGGTGAAACTTTCCGCAGTGCGCGATGGCGCGAATTGGCAGGTCACGGCGGAAAATCTGTTGGACAGAAAATTGACGGAAGCACGCGTCGTGATCGAGAGTCGGGTGTATCCGTTGGGCGATCTGCCCGCGAAACAGACCACGAAAATCAAACTGGAATCGAACCAGGGCCTCGCGCTCAAGGATTTCGTTCAGCAAAATGGCGGACAATTTTTCCACGCCGCGCAATCACGTCGTCGCACGTTTGGAGATAGTGTCATGGCTTTCAATGTGCCCCTCTGCACCATGGCCGCCTCGTTCAGTTCCCAGCTCAACGAAACGCAAGGAAATCAACAACTGCTCATTTCGCCACCCGGACTCGACCTTTCCTCTCTGGCCGAGCAGGGGAACATGATTTTGCTGGCGTGGGATGCCGGCCATTTATTGACCAAACCTTTAAATCGTTTTACTCCGCGAAGAAGTCATCAGGACACCTTGCTTCGATTGGTTGTTCCAAAAGAAAATGCGCCCGCTCTTTAACTCAGCCTCATAAATTATGTCTGCCAACCTTTCCACACCGGCGGTTCAAACTTTCGGACTGACGCGCACTTACGGCGCGATGACGGCGCTGAATGCGCTCGATCTCACCATCAACCGAGGCGACCTGTTTGGGTTCATCGGTTCCAATGGCGCGGGCAAAACCACCACGCTCCGAATTCTGGCAACGTTCCTGTCGCCCTCGGCGGGACGCGCCGAAGTGCTTGGATACGACGTCGTCAAACAAGCCGATGATGTCCGCCATGTCATCGGATACATGCCCGATTTTTTCGGCGTGTACAAGGACATGGAGGTGACGGAGTATCTGGATTTCTTTGGTGCGTGTTATAAAATTCCAACAATCAAACGGGAGAAAACGGTCAGCGACGTTCTGGAATTGGTCGGGCTGAGCGAAAAAAAAGGGGCGCTCATCGGTGCGCTCAGTCGCGGCATGCAGCAACGACTCGGCCTGGCGCGCGTATTGATTCACGATCCGCAATTGCTTTTGCTCGATGAACCGGCCAGTGGACTCGATCCTCGAGCGCGCATCGAGATGATGGCGATTTTGCAGGAGCTGCAACGCCTCGGAAAAACCATCATCATCTCGTCGCACATCCTCAGCGAACTGCAAACGCTCTGCAACCGCGTTGCGATCATTGAAAAAGGAAAATTGATCTACAGCGGCCCGGTGCAGGGTGTTCGCGACCAAATGGCGTCCGGTTTAATTTATTGGGTCACCGTTTCCGGCGACTCTTCAAAAGCGATTGAGCTTTTGAAATCGCGTGCCGAAGTCGCCGATGCCGTCGCCGTGGATGGCCAGGTCAAAGTCACGTTCACCACGCACGAGATTGATCCGGGATTTCTTCCCGAAACACTCGTGCATGGCGGCGTGAAATTCACCGGCCTTTGGGAAGACGAACTTGGTCTCGAAGAAGTTTTCCTCCGTGTGACGCGAGGTGAAACGCAGTAGGTGACAAACGCGTGAAACACAAACCACTCTTCGCAATTTTGGGAGCCGTTGCGATTGCTGCTGGAATTATCGTCTGGCAAAATCAGGCACTGCGGGAACCTGTGATTCGTGGAAAAGACCTTTCCTTCTATCTTGCGGAAAATCGGTCCCGTGCGGAAGACTACAAATTGGCTCTGGCAGAAATGGATGCACGCTGTGTCCGGTATTTGATCCGTGAATTGAATTGGAAGCCAAGACCCTATCTAGGAAAGCTTCGAAGCTTCCTACCAGGTTTTCTCGATCGATTCTTTTTCCCCGAAGGACATCCCGACCGCCGCGCAGAAGCGGCGTCGATTTTGGGGAAATTGGGACCGTTAGCTAAACCAGCAATCCCTTCTCTTCGAAAACTCGCTCACGATCCAGTTGACAGAACCGGTAGGAATGACTGGTGGGTGAAAGGTGCGGCGATGGCCACGCTCATTTTACTTGGAGACGAATCGCTCGATTCCTGCATCGACCAACTTCTCGATCCCAAAAACCATGATTGGAAATTTGCCTCGTGGACGACATTGCACCTCGGGACAGATGCGGCTTCAGCGGTTCCACGATTGGCACAGGCATTCCACGCCTCAAACGATCAGGAATTTCGAGGGCGAATTGCTTTTCCGCTTCGGGTCATTCACAGCAACCCGGAACTCAGCGTCCCCATTCTAAAATCACTTCTCAGCCACGAAGACAAATCCGTTCGCTTCCATGCAATCATTGGACTCGCTGTCTTTGGCGCGGAAGCCAAGTCGGCATTGCCCGAGCTAACAGCCCTTCTGCAAAGTGATCCGAGCAATCGTGATGTGCTGACGAACGCTATTGCCGAAATCAGCCCCGCTTCACCCCAGTCGAAACGCAGTGCGCCAAAATGAACGTGCTCCCGATCATCGTTCGTGAACTGCGCGCCGAAGCGCGGCGGCCTGTAAATTATTGGTTGCGGACTCTTGGCGCTGCGTTGATGACAATCTTCTTCGGCGTTCTTCTGGCTAACCAGTCCAGCATCAACTCCGGGAAGGAGGCGTTTGCCGTCCTAAGTTTTGTGCTGTTTTGCGGCATTTGGA
>JBKJOA010000423.1:0-2842 GCA_046593365.1 Limisphaerales bacterium | reverse complement strand
ACATTTGTCCGAAAGAATCGGCAGAACTTCGCGGCTAAAATCCACTGGAGCCGCCGTTGCGCGAAGCAACAGGGCAAAGAGCGCGATGCATGGAATAAAAAATCTCATCAAGTGCTGTCACACAATCATACCCGATTGGCCTCAACCAGCAATGCAGGGCTTTGTGTTTTTGCTAATTGCCGGAGAGCAGCTTAACCGATGGCGAGCAACTCCACTTCGAAAACCAAAGTGGAATTTGGGGGAATGGCTCCCGGATAACCCGCGCGTCCGTAAGCCAACTCAGGCGGAATGGTCATCTTCACTTTGTCGCCCACTTTCATGAGGGCCACACCTTGATCCCAACCGGCAATCACCTGCCCTGCGCCAAGCGTAAAGGCGAACGGTTCGTCGCGATCCACGGAGCTATCGAACTTTTTGCCGTCCATGAAACAGCCGGTGTAGTGAACCGTGACCTGGTCGCCCTTTTTGGGAGTTGCGCCAGTTCCAATGGTGATTTTTTCGATCTGCAATTCGTTTGTTGCCATAACATTAGTCTTGCCACGTGATTGCCCTGGGTCAATGCGAGGAATTTTTTTGCGGGGGCGGAACGCGTTCCGCTTGGGCCAGATCACTCAAAACTCGGCCCCGCCTTTTTGGTGGCGAATTTTGCTTTGGCTACATCAATTCGCGGCGGAGTGAAAATTTGAAGTTCATAAATGGACCACCAATATTCCTTTACCGAATCGGTTTGCGTGATGCGCACAAATTTCGCCTTCGTCGGGTCGAACATGATTTCCGTTTGCGAGCTACTCCCCTTGCCTGCGCTCACCGGCTTACTCCAATTTTGTCCGTCGCTCGACACTTCAATTTTGTAGCCACGGGGATAATCGAAAACGGATTCGCCGATGTTCATCTGCACGCCAGAAATCGTTGTCTCGATAGCCAGTTCAACCTGGAACCATTCTCCCGGTTCCTGCGAAACACCGGTCGTGAATCTCGTTTTGTAATCGCCATCGACCGCAAGGCGCGCTTCGGCGGAGTTGTGGCTTGCTGATATTTTCCATCCCGCTCGTTCCATTGATTGTGGCACGAGCGTCTCCAACTCAGCGCTGGTCCAGGGTTCGCTGCGGCTGGCAATTGCGCTCCGAACGCCTGCCACCTGTTTTGGGTCAATCAACGACGCGTTATTGCCAAATCCATTGCGAATATAAGAACTGATTGCGGCGACCCATTGATCATCGTTGCTTTCCATCGGCACCATCAACGAATCGTAACTTTTTCCATTCACCGGCCCGGTCAACCCTTTCAGCAGCACGTAGAGAATTCCATCGCGCGAACCGAGCACCGTCTTCGATCCGGTCAGCGGCGGGGCCATCGTCACGCCCGCTTTCGCTCCTTGAAGAGGCATCCCTTTCGCATCCGGCCCGTGGCAGGCGAAGCAGAGGTCTTTGTAAATTCCTTCGCCTTGTTTGAGCAATTTCTTCTCTGCTGAAGTAAAATCTTTTGCGCTGAACGACACTTCCGGCAGAAGCAAATGTGTCCCAACCTCTTTCACGCCAATGCTTGGATTCGATGTCATGATTTCGCTGAGCAAATCAACTGCCCCGGGCCACTTCAAAAGGTTCGCCGTCATCATCACTTGGATCACCACATTCGGGTCGGAATCGTTGGCGAGCGCCACGACATTCTTCACGACGGAATCATAGCCTTGTTTGTAAAGAGTCTCGCTAACCCGAATCGCCGCGATGCGCACCTGCGGATGCGAATCCTTCAACGCGTTTTTCCACAAGGTCGCATCCACTCCATCCAATCCTTCCAACGTCCAGAGCGCATGAATCCGAGCCAGATGATTCGGATGCGTCCGCACCATTTTGGATAACGCGGGCACCACCGACTTATCGCCACGGAGCACCAGAAGTTTTTGCGCGTTGTCACGCCACCAGCCGTTGGGGTGCGCGAGATAGGTCACGAGCTCTTTCGCGCTTTGCTCCTGCATTTGCGGTTGCGGCCCGGGTTTGAAGTCGTCATGAACGAGCCGCCAGATGCGACCGCGACCGAAATTTTTGTCCATGTCATACTGCTGGACCACGGTGCGCAGATAAGACCCTTTCGCCACCCAGTTCCCTTCCTGAATAATTCCGCGATACATATCCACGATGTAAAGCGAGCCGTCGGGCGCGTTGAAGATATTCACCGGACGGAAGTTCGGGTCCGTCGAGAGGATGAATTCCGTCTTGTCGTACGCATTGCTCAACTGAGTTACGCCATCCCTCTCCACCACTTTGGCCCGGCGAATCAGCCGTCCCACCGGTTCTGCGAAAAGTAAATCACCGCGCAAATCCTCCGGCAACCGGTCGCCGCGATAAATCTCTCCGCCGCACGTCGCGGTAAAATGATTGAGCGTCTTGTCCTCCGGACGAAAGCGACCCGGCCCACCCTCCACATCCGCCAAACCGACTCGCGGCCATACCTCGGCAAAACCGGGCGCGAACTGTCCCTTCGAACTAAACGCGCCATAAACAATCGGCTGCTGGAAATGCAAGGGTCCTTGTTCGCCACCCGCATTCACAAACCACGGCTTCCCGTAATTATCCTGGCAGAGTCCCCATTGCCCGCCCGCTGGCGGAATCGGTTCCTTCAACACCTTCGTCCCTTTAATCCGCAACCGATACGGGTTCACCGTCATGTAAAGCCAGTTATCCAAATCCCAAATCAAGCCGCTCTGTTGATGCTCCAGATTTCCCCCGCGCCTGCCTTCCACGTAGAGCAATTCTTTTTTGTCCGCCACGCCGTCGCCATTCGTGTCGCGATAAATCCAGAGATCGTTACTGTCGGTTTCGTTCACCACCAGGCCGCCGTCCAC
>JBKJOA010000377.1:0-2991 GCA_046593365.1 Limisphaerales bacterium | reverse complement strand
TATGCGCTTTTCCCGATCTGGAAAGCGTGGCTCAAGGCTCAACGATTTCCGAAGTGCAATGTCATTCACGCGATGATTGGCTATGCGACGGAGCCGTTTGATGTCGCGGAAAAGACCGGAGCGCTGAAAGTGGTGGACTGCCCCAACAGCCATCCGCTGACCTATTACGGATTTTGGCAGCGAGAATGTGATCTTTGGTGTCCGGGAGAAAAAGTCCCCATTCCCCAATGGATGTTTGCCAGAATGAACCGCGAATTGGAACGAGCCGATCTCATTATTGTGCAATCAACTTTTTGCAAGGAGTCGATGATTTTTAACGGAATTCCAGAGCAGAAAGTGATGGTTAATCCGATGGGGGTTGATACATCCATTTTTAAAATGCGAGCCGCTGTTCCGGAGAAGCTGCGGTTCATTTCGGTCGGTACAATCTGCTTAAGGAAAGGGCATCAGTATCTCTTTCGGGCATTTGAAATCGGGAAAAAAAAGCTGCCCGGTGCCGAATTAATTTGCGTTGGAGATTACAAGACCGACTTCCGGCGCGAACGTTTGAAGTGGGAGGGCAGCTTCACCCATTTTCCTAAACTCACCCATTCCGAGATTGCTGATCTCTTTCAGTCCTGCACCGCTTTTGTTTTTCCCTCCCAGGAGGAAGGCATCGCCCGGGCGCAAATCGAGGCGCTGGCTTCAGGTTTGCCGGTCATCGGAACTCATGAGGGGGGCGCGACAACTTTGGTAGGAGACGGGGTGGAAGGATTCATCGTCCCAGGGCGATCCCCTGAACGAATTGCTGAAGCGATGATCAGGCTGGCAGATGATCGGAATCTCAATCGGAAAATGGGTGACGCGGCCTACAAAAAAGGGGCCGTCAAAAATACGTGGCAGGATTATGGCGACCGATTGCTCAATGAATACAGCCGCCGCCTTAAAAAATAAAACGGTTATGTCAGCAATTTCATACTTAAAAGGTTGGTGCAGCGTTCAGCGTCAAAAGCGCGTCAAGCGAGCGATTTTGAAACAAGCGGATTCTGCCGATCTGGAAATCCAGCGTTCGGATTGGCAGGATAGTTTGGTTTATCCCACAGATTTTTATTTGCGTTGCTTCCGCTTTTTTCACTTTCAACTGTCCGAGGATTTGAAGCAGCACCGCGCTTACTTTTCAAAATCGGGCAGGGGTTTCGGGGAAGATGCATTTCACGTAATGTGGTTTCTTCTTTTCCGGGAATTCCGTCCGCCCAACTTCCTGGAAATTGGAGTTTACCGGGGACAAACCCTCAGCCTGGCGGCTTTGCTCCAGCAAAAAAACGGTTTGAAGCCAGCCGTGGCCGGGATTTCACCATTTCAATCCGCCGGAGACTCCGTTAGCCGCTATCGCAAGGACGTCGATTATCTTCAGGATACGCTCACGAATTTTCAATCCTTCAACTTGCCTGAACCAAAATTGCTGAAAGCTTATTCCACGGACGAGAAAGCCGTTGAATTCATTTCTTCTCAGCCGTTGAATTGTATCTATATCGACGGAAATCACGACTTCGAAATCGTTCAGCGGGATTGGCAGAATTGTTCTCAAGCGCTGGCCGGTGGTGGAATTATCGTGCTGGATGATTCCGGCCTGACAACCGAATATCAGCCGCCGATTTTCTCGACCAAAGGACATCCCGGACCTTCCCGCATGGCCAAGGAAATTGACCACTCCAAATTTCGCGAGATCCTGCAAGTGGGGCACAACCGGGTTTTTCAAAAAATCGGATCATGACCAAGGTCGCCATTCTCACAACGGACAGCCGGGAGCATTATCATGACTATAAAAATCCGCTGCCTTATTTCGGCATGGCCCCGGAAGCGCTTTTGCAAGGTTTTGCAAAGCTGCCGGAGACCGAGGTGCATATCATCTCGTGTTTACAGAAACCGGTTTCTTCGCCGGAAAAACTTGCCCCCAATATTTGGTATTACGGATTGTATGTTCCAAATCACGGCTGGATGAAGACGATGTATCAAGGTTGCATCCGCGCCGCCCGAAAAAAATTAAAAGAAATTCAGCCAGACATTGTCCACGGGCAGGGAACGGAGCGGGATTGCGCGCTGAGCGCAGTGTTCTCGGGATTCCCAAATGTTGTCACGATCCACGGCAACATGGCCGAACTGGCCCACTTATTTCATGCACGCATTGGAAGCTTTGGTTGGCTGGCCGCTCGTCTGGAAAATTTTACGTTGAAGCGAACCGCAGGGGTGTTTTGCAATTCTGCTTACACGGAAAGCCTTGTGAAGCCACGCTCAAAGCGGGTTTGGCGCGTGTCCAATCCCGTCCGAAAAGAATTTTTGGTAGCGCCAGCCCAATCCGGTGCGATCCAAAACTGCGTCATCCTGAATGTGGGTTTAATTTCCGAGCGAAAACGGCAGGTTGAACTCATCGATCTGGCAAAAAATCTGCACGAGCGAGGGTTGAACTTTGAATTGCATTTTATTGGGCATGCTGCTGGCGGTGGAATCTATACTCAAACTTTTTTGGATCGAATAAAGGAGGCCGAGCGAAAGGGATATGCGCGCTATCTTGGTCCGAAATCGACATCTGAACTGATCGCTTTGTTCGATGGTGCGTCAGCCATGATTCATTTCCCGAGCGAAGAGGCGTTTGGTCTGGTGGTGCCGGAAGCCTTGGCGAGAGAGTTGAAATTTTTCGGATCAGATGTGGGGGGCATCCGAGACATCGCTGCGGGTATTCCCGGTGCCGAGCTTTTCGAAATGAACGGCTGGCCGGCTCTAACTGAAGCGGTGTTTCGCTGGATCAATGGCGGCTTCCAAAAACCGTCGGGTGCCGCCGAAATCATGCGGAGACGTTATCACCCGGAGGTTATCGCCCAGCGCCATATAGAAGTTTATCGAGAGGTTTTGAGTAATGTTTCATAAACCGCCTTAAGTTGTTCGCCGATCTCAATCCACGTTTTGGGACGCGGTGGAGCTGATAAAAGCGAGCAACCATCGTAAAATGTTTTT
>JBKJOA010000343.1:0-8467 GCA_046593365.1 Limisphaerales bacterium | reverse complement strand
GATTCTTCGCGTTGTAACGACAATCCACGGAGCGCCCGGTGAGATTCACCACCGCCGCTGCGCCATCCAATTCGCGAACCCAATCGCCCAAAGTGCGCGCATCCCAGCCAACTTCTCGCACGCCATCCATCCCCGATTTCGGCGAACGCGTGAGAATGACAACTTCCCAACCGAGCGCACAAAAATGTTTTGCCAATGCGCTGCCGAGAAAACCTGAACCGCCTGCGATGATAAAATTTTTTTGCATTTGGTTCGTCTATTTTAAGCATTGGTTAGAGCTTTTTGTTTAGCGGCGAGCAGGCACGACATGTTGGCGTTTCCGCAAAGCGGTGGCGGGCAACGTTCCAGAGAACGCGCAATTTCATCGTCGTTTGACTTGCGCAACCATTTCGAGAAGCCGACACGATTATTCGAAACGATCTCGAACATCTGGCGCGCGAACGGAAGCAACAGCGGACTGGAAAGTCGCCGCGACCATTCACGAAAATCAACCAGGGCGTAAAGGCACATAATCAAAGCGGCGGGACCTTGATAAACCGCGCCGTCCTCGCTGACCACAATCAGTTCATTCGACGATTCATATTTTTCTATTCCTGGTAGTTGGCGATGCGCTTCAGGCGAGCGCGCAGGAATAAATTTCAATTCGAAATAGGCCGGTTGAGTTTCCAACCAACTCCGACAACGAAGGCAGAACTGGCAGTTTGCGTCGTAAAGAATAAAAAGTTGCATAACAAATTTACTTTCTGTAGGCGCGCCCACACTCACGCCGACAAATTACTTCATCAACTCGCAATCGGTTTGACGAAACCTTGCGGTGCGACCGGCGGCGGTTGTTTGTGCAAGAGGCCGCGTTTGCGCAATTTCGTAAAGACAAACAAATTAAAAAAGTGCATCCCGCCCAACACCAGCAGCACGAGACCAACTTTTGTGCTGAGACTTTCCAACGCCTCTTGTGGATTCGCCGCAGCGGCTCCGTATTTTAAAGCCAACGTGACGTAGCCGATGTTGATTAAATAAAATCCGACAACCAAAAGATGGTTCACGGAATCAGCGAGCGGCTCGTTGCCCAGAAAACTTTCCAACAGAAAAATTCGGCCATTCTTATGCAGCGTGCGAGCTACCCAAACGGTCAATGCAACGCTGATGAGGAGATAACTGACATACATTGTAATGAGCCAATTCATATTTGCCTTTCTGTTTTGTTTAGTTTGGTTAAGGAAATTTAAAAAAAGCATCGTGACGATTTCGCAAAGTTTTCCGACAACGAAGACGAAGATCATGCTGAGTAACGCAGGCGTTGCCTATGCAATATCGGTTGTTCGCAATGAAACGGTAGAACTTCGCACCAAGCCAACGGACGCCTGGCACACTGAGCAATACGCCGAGCGGCCAAAGCCAACAGACCGAACGAAATAACAAAGCCCACGCGTCAACGCCTCCGAAAACTCGTTCGTCAGCGAGCAGGACTTTCATTTCTTCGTTAAGCGATGGTTCATCAACGCCAAGCCGTTCAGCCGTTCCGGGAGTTTGTGCAGGCAACCAACAAAAGCCGCGACGAACGAATAAACTGTGGCATCGATTCATAACGCGAACGCAAAATGCACATTCAGCGTCGTAAAAAATCCATCCAATTGGTTGTTTGCTGTTTTTGTCTGTAATTTCAGTATTCACAGAAATTGACTTTCAAAAAAAATTATTGGCCGATGCCGAGCAATTTGCGCGCTTTGTCGCCGAGTTTTACGAAACGGGTCAGGGCAATCGTGGGCCACAGGCGAATTTGGCCGTACCACGCTGTCGTCATTACGAAAAAATCATGTAGATCGCGGAGTCGTTGCTCGGTGTATTCGTCGGTCTCTTTGTCTTTGTCTGCTTCCTCAATGCACTCGCGCAGGAGAATCAAGGTCGGATCAATCTCGCGTTTTTTCCGTTCGTCGAGGACGACGCGGAACATTTCCCAGACATCTTTCATCGACTCGAAATGGTCGCGCTTGTCGCCCATCACATGGACGAGTTTCACGATGCCCCACCCTTGCAGTTCCTTCAGGCTGGTGCTGACGTTGGAACGCGCAACGCCCAAAGTCTCAGCGATGTTTTCGGCATTAAGCGGTTTGGGTGACATGAAAAGCAGTGCGTGAATTTGGGCCACCGTTCGGTTGATCCCCCAGCGCGTCCCCATTTCCCCCCAGTGGAGGACGAACTTTTGCTGGACTGTGGTGAGTTTCTCCATATCGGTTATTTCTGTCTAAACAGAAATTAATGAATAGAGTGCCATCTGTCAACCATTGTTCTTCGCGAAGAACAACCTAACTCAGCGCAAGCTGCCGAGGAATGCCATCAGATCGGCGGCTTCCTGCGCGGTTAGGTTTTGAAGGAGTCCTTCGGGCATCAATGAAAGTTTTTGCGGTTGGTTGGATGAAATTTTCGCCGCATCAATTTTAATCACCGAACCGTCAGCGAGTTTTAACTCCAGTTCAGAGGAGGTCTTGCTCAAAATAATGCCGCTAAAAGTTTCCCCACTTTTCGTTTCAATGCTGTGCGCCTCCCACGGTTGCTCCACGACTTTGTTTGGGTAGAAAATCTGTTCGAGCAAGTCAGCGCGCGTTTTATATTTGCTGGCAATGCGACTCAAATCAGGGCCGAAATCCAGTCCTTCTCCCCCGATGCGATGGCAGGTGCTGCATTGCCCGGCGCCGTGCGCCATAAAAATTTGCCGACCGGAATCAATGTCGCCGCTGAGAGCGAGAATCATTTCCAAATTTGTGTTTGCGCCCAGAATTTTTCGACGTTGGCTGGCGGGTAGAAAACTTTCGAACAGATCGCGTGTTCCTGGTTGCCCGTGGCTACTGGACTGGGTAACGAGATGTTGGCGTAATGTGGTTGGCCAACTTTTATCATTTGCCGCAAAACGTAAAGACATGGCACCACTTGTTGACTCAAGAAGCTTCCCGATTTGTTCTTCATCATGGTTCTGCAACGCGCGAAGAGCCTTTTCTTCGGTCGCCGAAGATTTTTCTGGTGCCAGAGATTTAATCCAGTCGCGCAGCAGTTTAACTCCTTGTTCATCTGTAACGGACGAACCTAGAATCGGCATTCGGCCTGCGCCGGTGGTTAGCGTCCGGTAAAGCAGCGCGGACTGGAACGGTTCTCCTGCCGCGATGATTTCCGCGTGGGTGATTCCAAATGTGCCGCGAGCAGGCGCGTGACCAACGGCAAGCATTTTTGCCAATGACAAACCGCCGTGCAAATACATCACGACGGCACCGCCGGCGTCCGGACGGTGACAATGGCCGCAATTGCTGTGCAACCAGGAACGAGCGCGCAGATTCAGCGGCGCTGTTTCATCGTGCGGATCGATCAACGAAAATATTTTCGCGCGCGCTTTATTGGTTTCGAGAAGACCGATACGAGCCAGAACATCGAATTGAGTCTCTCGGTTTGTTCCGATAGTATTGCTGAGCTGCTCAGGGATAAATGCGTCAACGAAGCCGCGAGAACTTACGTGGCAACGGGAACATTCGCTGCGGCTATGAAAGCGCCATGTTTGCTCGCGCTTTCCGCCCAGTGCCTCAACGTCATTGATTACCAAAGACATTTCCGCGCCGCCTTTTTCCACCAGGTCGCTATCGGTTTGCGCTTCATTCCAGCGGTAGGTATAGCCATTCCAATCGTGCCCATTGAAATGGAGCAATTGCGTTTCGAGCCGACGGCGTGAAGCCGCTTCGCCGCGATTCATCTCCATGGAAAAGGTTCGGACAAGCACGCTGTTGCTTGGAAAAGTGAAAGGGAGATTCGCCGTTCCACCAGCGGTGATTTGAGATGCACCAGGCACTGCAACCGCGAAATCTTTCGTGCTAAAGTCATTCCACGACGGCGCAACAATGGAATACGGAACCACGCCGGAAGAGAATTGGTAATCGCGCGTGGACGCGAACAATCCTGTTTCGCTGAGCTTGCGTGGGAAATTTTGGGTAATCTTGATGTCCGCCGTTGGCGCAATTTGGTAAACTCCCCCACTGGCGTAATCCATAAAAAAAAGTTCGTGCTGATTATCTTCTGCGAAACAAATAATGCGCGTTGGGGTGTGCGCTATTTCGCCTCGCTTGGTAATGATACCTTTTTCGAAACGGAGTTCCCAAATCGCGCCGGTTTCCCAGTCACCGTAGATATAGGAGTCGCGCAATTGCGGGAAACGATTTCCGTGATAAACAAAACCGCCAGTGATCGATGCGCCTTCGGTATGCGGATAATAAAAAATAGGCGTTTCAATCGGCGTCGGCCCGCGCGGCCATGAGGTATTCACACCCCGTGGCCCTTCCATCGCGCTCCAACCGCCATTGAACCCTCCGTGGTCGATGCGGAAAATCATTTCCCACGTTTCCCATCCCACGTCGCCGACCCACAACGCGCCATCGCGATAATCGAAACTCATCTTCCATGGATTCCGCATACCGTAGGCCCAAACTTCGGGACGCGCGTTCGCCGTCTTCAAAAAAGGATTGTCGGGAGGTATGCGATAATTTTTCCCGTTCTCGGCATGATCCACATCGAGCCGCAAAATTGACGAAAGCAAATCGCCAACATCCTGGCCGGTCTTATTCGGGTCAGGTGGAGCGGGACTGCCGCCATCGCCGGTGGAAACATAGAGTAATCCGTCCGGCCCAAACTTTAACGCGCCGCCGCGATGACCTTTCGTTGCCCACTCAACCATCGGCACTTGGCTCGCTAAATCAATTTTCGGCGACTGGTCGTTGCTCAACGTGAAACGAGCCGCGCGCATCGACTTGTTCGTTGGGCAAAAATAACTGACGTAAACGAAACGGTTCGAAATAAAATTGGGATGAAAGGTGATCGAATACGCATCGGTCTCAGGGCCTGTCATCTCGCGCAAGTTGGCGACGAGCGATGCCGACTGCGCGTCGTGGTCAGTTGGAAAACTGTAAATCATTCCCCCGCGCTCAACCACAATGGCCAGCTTGCTGCCAGGAACGAAGGCCAATTCGGTTGGCTCCTTAAAAGTTAATTTAGGATGAACTCGAATTGCCGAAAAGGGCGGAGGCGGCTCGGGTGAACCAAATACTTTTGAACTTGTCCACGGAACGCGTTTTGTAACCGGTGCGGCAGCCAGCGCGCAGGAAAGCTGTGCAAAAAACAATGCTAGAATGAAGAAAGCGATGGCGCGCATGAAGGCATACAACTACGGGAAAGGTCGCGAAGAGAAAAGTTGTTTCGACTGATTTTGCCGGGGGGATTGCTGCGAAACGAACTTTTGCGGGAAATTTTATTTTGGGCTGAGCCACTAAGCCAAAATTCCTTTCACAACCTCGCCGTGCACGTCGGTCAACCGGTAATCGCGCCCTTGAAATTTGTAAGTCAGCTTCTCGTGATTGATCCCCATCAAGTGCAGAATGGTTGCCTGCATGTCATGCACATGAACCGGGTTTTCCACCACGCTGTAGCTGTAATCATCCGTTGCGCCGAAAGTCGTCCCCGGCCTCACCCCGCCGCCGCACATCCACATCGTGAAACACCGCGGATGATGGTCACGGCCGTAATCTGTCGCGGTCAATTTTCCCTGCGAATAACTGGTGCGTCCAAATTCGCCCCCCCAAATGACGAGGGTATCGTCGAGCAACCCGCGCCGTTTCAAGTCGGTGACAAGAGCGTAACCAGCTTGATCGACATCCTTCGCTTGTTTCCGGATGCCTTTCGGCAAATCGCCATGATGGTCCCAACCCGGATGGTAGAGCTGAATAAAGCGCACATCGCGTTCCGCCATGCGTCTGGCCAAAAGGCAATTCGCCGCAAATGTTCCCGGCTCCCTCGCTTCTTTTCCGTAAAGCTCAAACGTCTCGTCTGACTCCTTTGCAAGATCCATCGTGTCGGGAACGCTGGTCTGCATTCGATACGCCATTTCGTATTGGGCAACGCGCGCGTTGATGTTCGGGTCGCCGAGGTCCCGATATTGCAACGCATGCAATTCGGCTAGGCGATCCAGCATTTTGCGGCGGCTCTCGACTGAAATGCCATCGGGATTTTTTAAAAATAGAACCGGGTCTTTTCCGCTGCGAAATTGCACACCTTGATGAATGCTCGGCAAAAATCCATTTCCCCAAAGGCGCGAATAAAGTGGTTGATCAATGCGATCTTTTGAAATCAGCACGACGAAGCCGGGCAGATTTTCATTGGCACTGCCCAACCCATAGCTCAGCCATGCTCCTATTGAGGGACGACCGGGCAATTGATGACCCGTTTGGAAAAATGTGATCGCCGGATCATGATTGATGTGCTCGGTATTCATCGAACGGATAAAGCACAACTCGTCAGCCATCTTCGCGGTGTGAGGCAGTAATTCACTGATCCATGCGCCCGATTTGCCGTGCTGCGCAAATTCAAAAATAGAGCCAGCCATCGGCAGTGTCGCCTGATTGGCCGACATGCCGGTGAGTCGTTGCCCCATACGCACGCTCGCCGGAAGATCTTGTCCGTTTAATTTTTTTAACAACGGTTTGTAATCGAACAAATCGTGCTGCGAAGGGCCGCCGCTCATGAAAAGATAAATGATCCGTTTGGCTTTTGGCGCGAAGTGCGGCTGATCAAGAATGCCCTTGAACGGACTCACTTTCGCCGCAGCGCGCAGATCACGATTCATCAAACCGGAAAGTGCCATGCCGCCAATTCCCAGCGCAAAACGACCAAAGAAGTCGCGCCGGTTCATCGCAAAATTCACATGGGTACAATTCATATCAACGTCTCATCACGGTTTCATCATAATTAAAAAGCGCCTGCGCCAGCACCGTCCCGGCCGCCAGTTCAACCGGATCCATTGTCGCATCGTTCTTCACTTCGCCAACCTTCAGTAACTGTTCGACGGCGCTTGCGTCGCCTCGGAAAAACTCGTGTTGTTCCGAGAGTAACCGCTTCAAAATAACAAGCTCCTTCGCGGATGGTTTACGACTCGTCACCGCGCGGAAAACCCAGTTGATTCGTTCCACGTCCGTCGCCCCGCCTTCGCGCAGCATTCGTTGGCTGAGCAACCGCGCCGCCTCCACAATTTGAATATCATTGAGCAGGGCCAGCGATTGCAACGGGGTGCTGGTATTTTGCCGGCGCACGGTGCAATAACTTCGATCTGCCGCATCGAACGTCGCCATGGAGGGCGGTGGCACGGTGCGTTTCCAAAAGGTGTAAAGCGAACGGCGATGCAGGTCATCACCTTTACCTTGGCCATATTGATTATTTCCAGAAATGGACCACAAACCTTCGGGCTGATACGGTTTCACACTGGGGCCACCGATTTTTTCCACCAACAAATCGCTTACGGCCAACGCCTGGTCGCGAAGCATTTCGGCGGTCAAACGTCGGGCAGGACCGCGCGCCAAAAGTTCGTTGTGCGGATCGCGCGCTAATAATTCAGGGGACGCATGGGAAGATTGGCGATAGGTCGCTGACAACGCGATTTTGCGCAACAACATTTTCACGTTCCAACCCGATGCGATGAAATCCCCAGCCAGCCAATCGAGCAATTCGGGATGAGTGGGTTGCGCGCCCTGGCTGCCGAAATTATCGCTCGTCTCGACAATCCCGCTCCCGAACATCATTTGCCAAAAACGATTCACCGTGACGCGCGCAGTGAGCGGATGGTCGGGCAGCAACAGCCACCGGGCCAGCCCAAGTCGATTCGTCGCCTGGCCAGTTGGGAAATGGGGCAACGACGCTGGCGTGTTCGCAGAAACTAATTCGCTCGGAGCATCGTAAGCGCCGCGCGTCAAAACGAAGGCGGGCTTGGGCTTGGGCAGTTCCTGCATGGTCATGATCTCCGGAATCTGATTCACAAATTTCGTTTGCTCATCCCGAAGCGCGTGAAGTTCCGAGCAGGTTTTCTGCGCAGTGGCAAAGTGGTTCGCGAAAAAATATTCAAAAAGTCCGGCGCGTTGGGCAGAGTCCAGTTTCTCGGCAGCGGCCCTCAGAGAATTTGTTAATTCACTTCCGCCCGCCAGTTGTGCGATCTCGATGGGCGTGAGGGCGCGGTCATAAATTTGTAATTCATCCACGGCTCCTTCTTTAAAACCCGCATCGCGAAAACGGTAACCAATCGCCAGTTCCGGTTCGCCGCTTTCATAAGTGATGTCCCTGGATAATGCGTCGCGGATCACCTCTGTTTCCAGGGGAGCGCCATTCAGGAAGACCTTCGCCCCTTGCGCGCGACTCGACCCGTCGTAACTCACGGCGACCTGCACCCATTCATTCGTCGGGAGAACTTTTTTACTCGCTACTTTTAAAGAATTTCCCGGCCACATGTGATGCAGTCCGAACGCTACTTTTCCATTTTCCAACAACAATTCGTAACCGCGGCTGGCAGCATCGGCGGATGCTTTGCTGTGGTGCAGAACCACGAAACGCGGCGCAAGCGATGGCGTGCGCAGCCAAAGCGAAAACGTAAAGGCATCCGCGCGATTGAACGACCCAA
>JBKJOA010000309.1:0-8059 GCA_046593365.1 Limisphaerales bacterium | reverse complement strand
ATTCTGGCGGTAGGTCGCGCGGCGGGTGAAGTTGCGCCCATTCTTTTCACCGGAGCGGCTTATTACATGGCAAGTTTGCCAAAATCATTGACGGATCAATTTATGGATCTCGGCTATCATGTTTTTATTCTTTCGACGCAATCGCCGAACATCGAAGCCACGCGCCCGATTCTTTACGCGACCGTTCTCGCGTTGCTGATTTTAACTTTTGCATTGAACATCGTCGCAGTTCTGGTGCGGGCTCGAATGCGTGCGAATATGCGCTTACTCTATTGATTTGATATGACCCAAGCTCCGTTACGAAAAATAGAAGTGAACGATTCTGGCGAACAGGGTCAACGCAATGATTTGACCTTGATCGAAACCAAAAATCTTTCGCTCTTTTACGGCAAATCACAGGCGCTGAAAAATATCAGCTTCGACATTTCCGAACGCGTCGTAACCGCGTTCATCGGCCCGTCCGGTTGCGGCAAATCGACTTTGCTGCGCTGCCTCAATCGCATGAACGATTTGATCGACAACGTGCGCATCGACGGGCAAATCAAAATCGGTGGCGAAGATATTTACAGCAAAGATGTGGATGTCATTGAACTGCGCAAACGTGTCGGGATGGTTTTTCAACGCTCGAACCCATTTCCAAAATCGATTTACGAAAACATTTCCTACGGGCTTCGTCTGCACGGCACGAAAAATAAATCTGAACTCGACGGTGTCGTGGAAAAAAGCCTTCGCCAAGCCGCACTTTGGGACGAAGTGAAAGACCGGTTGAATTCCAGCGCGCTCGGTTTATCCGGCGGACAACAGCAGCGATTGTGCATCGCTCGCGCCATCGCCATTCGGCCCGAAATTATTTTGATGGATGAACCCGCATCGGCGCTCGATCCAATTGCTACAGCGAAAATCGAAGAGTTGATTCTCCAACTCAAAAAGGAATTCACGATTGTGATTGTCACGCACAACATGCAACAGGCCGCGCGCATTTCTGATTTCACTGCGTTTTTTTATATCGGCGAATTGATTGAGTACGATGCGACCGCGAAAATTTTTACGGCGCCGACGAAGAAACAAACCGAAGATTACGTGACCGGAAGATTTGGATAAAAATTTATGCAAACGCACTTCGATCAAGGTCTCGCGGAGTTAAAAAACAAACTGCTCACCATGGCCAGCCACGCCGAAGCTGCCGTGACGAATGCCGTTAAAGCTGTAGTAGAGCGCGACGATCAACTGGCGCAAAATGTCGATGAAGACGACGCCATTCTTGACCAATTTGAAATGGAGATCGACGAGATGGCGATTCAGCTTTTGTCGAAAGCGCCGCTCGCCAGCGATCTTCGGCTCATCGCGGTGGCCATGAAAGTTTCCCAGAACCTGGAGCGGGTTGGCGACGAAGCGACGAAGATTGCGCGTCGCGCTCGCGATCTAAATCAGGAACCTCAACTCAAGGACTGGGTCGATATTCCGAACGTGGCGAAGATCGCGTTGGATATGTTGAAATCCGCGCTCGACAGTTTTGTGCATCGCGACCCGGACCGGGCGCGCGCGATTATTCCGCGCGACAAAGAAGTCGATTTGTTGAACAAACAACTTCACCGCGAGTTGGCGAGTTTCATGGTGGAGAATCCGAATACGATCACGCGTTGTTTGCATTTGATGGTGATTTCAAAAAGTCTGGAGCGCATCGCCGACCACGCGACCAATGTGGCAGAGGAAGTGGTTTATCTCTGCGAAGCGCGCGATATTCGTCATGGAGGATAATCTCAATGAACCTCTACATTTTGCGACATGCCAAAGCCGGGGAACGCAGCGCGCGTTTTCCAGATGACAGCAAACGTCCGCTGACACCCGATGGTGAAAAGGAAATGTTCCGCGTCGCCAAAGGAATGCTCGCGATGGAACTGAGTTTTGGTTTGATTCTGAGCAGCCCATTTGTTCGCGCCAAACGAACCGCAGAAATCGTCGCTGAAGTTTTCAAATCCAACAAATTGCGGCTCTCTAAAAATCTGGCGTATCGTGCGGACGCGAGAGATTTAATCCACGAACTGAACGATGATTATCCCTTGCTCAAAAATATTTTATTGGTCGGGCATGAGCCATATTTGAGCAAACTGATTTCCCGATTGATCGCGAGCGACGAGAGACTGTCACTTCATTTCAAAAAAGCTGGCCTGTGCAAATTAACAGTCGGGGAATTGCGCTTTGGACGCTGCGCTGCGATGGAATGGTTGCTCACGCCCAAACAATTGACGATCTTGGGAAAGAAGAGTTGATCGGGCCGCCAGATTCTTATGACTAAATACATCGGTGTTCTCACTTCGGGTGGCGATTGTCCAGGCCTCAATGCGGCGATTCGCGGAGTCGGAAAAGCGGCGCAAGGTTATTTTGGAATGCAGGTCATCGGATTTCGTGATGGCTTTCGTGGGTTGATGGAAAATCGGACGATGCAGTTGGATCGCGCCGCGCTTTCGGGAATTCTCACCATCGGCGGAACCATTCTTGGGACGAGCCGCGACAAGCCACATCGAATGCCGGTCGGCGACAAAATCCTTGATGTGACGGACGCGATCATCGCGACTTACGAACGGCATCATCTCGATGCGCTGATTTGCATCGGCGGCGGTGGAACGCAAAAGAACGCGCTTCATTTGAAACAAAAAGGGCTGAACGTTATCACGCTTCCAAAAACGATTGATAACGATGTGGCGCGAACCGATATCACATTTGGTTTTGATACCGCGCTCGGAATTGCCACCGAAGCCATCGACCGATTGCATAGTACGGCGCACAGTCATCATCGAATTATTGTCGTCGAAATTATGGGGCATCGTTCCGGCTGGCTCGCGTTGGGCGCGGGCATTGCCGGTGGCGCAGATGTTATTTTAATTCCTGAAATTCCTTACGACGTTGAAAAAATTGCCAAGGCAATTCGGCAACGCAGCCGCACCGGAAAACCTTTTAGCATCGTGGCAGTCGCCGAAGGGGCTATGTCGAAAGCGGATGCAAAACAGTTTCATCTCGCGCAGGAAAAAAAACTGAAAGCTAAAAGTAAAGCGGACAAAAAAAGCGCCAAGGCTGCTTTGATCGAACTGGACGCACATCACACTGGCAACACGCTGCGGTTGACCAAGCAACTTGAAGAACTCACGAAGCTGGAATCGCGCCTGACCATTTTAGGTTATGTGCAACGCGGCGGAACTCCATCGGCAGTAGATCGCCTTCTCGCGACGCGATTGGGAACGGCTTGCGCGGATTTTATTAACGACGGTGTTTTCGGCGTCATGGTTGCGGCCCGAGGCGATGGCGTGGAGCCAGTGCCACTCGAAGAAGTCGCGGGCAACCGAAAAGCGGTGCCGACGAACCATCCGTGGATCGAAAGCGCGCGCCATGTTGGAACCAGTCTGGGTGATTAATTTCATCCGCGACGAAACACAATTGTCACTGTGATGTAACGCTCCCGCCGTTGAGACGTGTCGAGCCGCGTGTTAACCAGAGAACATGCAAATAAAGATTCTGGTCGTGGACGATGAACGTGACGTAATCGAGTTGGTTGGCTTCAATCTGCGCGCGGCGGGATACGAAGTGGAGACCGCTGAGACGGGTCTGGAAGCGCTTAATAAAGCCCGTTCCATTTTGCCAGATTTAATTATTTTGGATTTAATGCTGCCGGAATTGGATGGCACTGCGATTTGCGAAATTCTCCGCAAGCTGCCGTCCACCGCGTCAATTCCTATATTGATGCTGATCGCCTGCTCCAGCGCCTCCGCCAAGAGTGTTGCCCTCAAAGCGGGCGTAGATGACTTCATTACCAAACCCTTCAGCCCGCACGATCTCATCGCCCGAGTGGGAGAAGTGCTTGAAATGCGAAATCCTCTTTTGGCAATTGAGGGAGAAACTGTTTAGGCAAAACGTTCGTGGTTCTCACTCACAACTGTAACAACTTTGTCACCGTCCCGCCGTTGTGTTGGAACTTGTGGGTGATAAAAATTCGGCGTGAAACAAAAAATTCTGATCATCGAAGACGAACCAGACGTGTGGAGCTGGTCAGATACAATCTTTTGGAAGCGGGCTACGTGGTCGAAGCGGCGTTAACGGGTGCGGAGGGGTTGAGGATGGCGCCGAGACAGGTCGATCAACCCCATTGCCAGCCGCCAATACCATGGTGACGGAGAGTTTTGTTTCATAGATGGTCAAGTTTATATTCGAGGTTTTTCAGGATTTAATCAGTGAGGCTGCTCCCGCACTCTTCAATCGAACCGAGTCGGGCTGCGAACTCATGTTGGATGTGTTCATCCTCATAGTTGGCGGAAAGTTTCCTGATCTTGGATCAGGGCAATGATATGAGTTTAACCAAAAAACACCACGGACGGCTGGTCTGAGGCGTCGGAGTTCACAATATTTCGTGAACGCCAGAAAGTTGGGTTGTTTGCGCTGACTGCGGGCGAAAACTTAAGAAGTGAACAGGGCTTTTTGCAAACCAAACTCAGACGCGGCGTTTTGGAATAAAAGTGCTTGCGACCTGAAAAATAGCCCCTATAGTGCGCTCTCTTCTGGAACGCGGGGTGGAGCAGCCTGGTAGCTCGTCAGGCTCATAACCTGAAGGCCGTGGGTTCAAATCCCACCCCCGCAACCAATTTCAACTCCATTATCATTTCGAAATGTTATGGAACGTTTCCCCAACCAGTCCAAATTGACTCGTCCCGCCTGTATTTGGATCGATAAATTCCAGCCTGACCTTGTCCCACCCGCCCGCGCAGCATCGCAAAATCGGGTTGATTTTTTTCGCTTCCACATCAACGTCATCCACTCTGCTCATCGAAACCTTTGCTAACGACGCTTCGGTAGGGCAATTTCTTGGGTGTTCGATGAAAACGGGTCGAGAAGCGATCGCCCGGCAAGAAAACAGGCAAAGAACAATACATCAGAGTTGGTCCGCGACGCAGTCAATATGTTTTGATCGAACGTTTGGAATTAACTTTAGCCGAGTTTAAATGGAACAACCTTATTTGTTTTTGGTCACGTTGATCGCCGCAGTGCTGCTGTTCGCCTTGACTCCTCTTGGACTGGCGTGGCTTTGGGCGAAAAAGTTTTCTCCAAAAAAGCCGGGCAAAGATAAAAACGCCATTTACGAATGCGGTCTGGAATCCAAACCCGCAGAATGGGTTCAATTCAAATCACAGTATTATCTCTACGGAATTATTTTTCTGGTTTTCGACGTGGAAACGATTTTTCTCCTGCCATTCGCTGTTGCATTCAAAGGACTTTCGATTGGCGGATTTATTGCGATCATGGTTTTTCTTTTATTGTTGGTTGAAGGATTGGCGTGGGCGTGGGCGAAAGGAGTTTTGACATGGAAGTGAATTCGTTAAAACGTGAATCGTTGAATCGGCTCATCGCCATCAACAGTTCCCCCAATTAATTTAACGATGTGATTGACGAAGGACTAAAAAACGAACTCAGCAAACAAGGCGTTTTCACCACGTCCTTGCAAGACCTCTACAATTGGGGGCGCAAAAATTCCGTGTGGCCGCTCCAGTTCGGCCTTGCTTGTTGCGCCATTGAAATGATTGCTGCGTCCATGGCGCGATTCGATATTGCCCGTTTCGGCGCGGAAGTTTTTCGTCCTTCACCGAGACAAGCTGATTTGATGATCGTCGCCGGAACCGTGACCAAAAAAATGGCTCCACAAGTGGTGCGTCTCTACAACCAGATGCCCGAGCCGAAATATGTCATCGCGATGGGCGCGTGCGCGATTTCCGGCGGGCCATTCAAGCAAGGCTACAACGTGCTCAAAGGAATTGATCGTTACATTCCGGTGGATGTTCACATTCCCGGTTGTCCGCCGCGACCCGAAGCGTTGTTGCATGCGCTGATGACGTTGCAGAAAAAAATTGAAGCGCAACCTTTGACCGGCCCAAACAAACCGCGTCATCTCGATCCAGATGCGCCCAGCGAATTTCCCGTTCCCGAATTCGGCGCGCACGATTTGGAGCCGTCGAAAAACCCAGAAGTCTGGCAACCGCCGAAGATGACGAGAGAAGGATGAAAATTAAGAACCACAGAAGATCGGAGCGCAGGCATCCTGCCTGCGTGTTTCTGTTCCATCCGATTCACCCACTCGCAGGCGGGACGCCTGCGCTCCTTTGGTTGCAACTCCGTCGCGTTGTTCTCGTGTGGTGAATCCATTATGGAAACCTTGGAACAAATTAAAGGTCGGATCGAACAGAACGTTCCGGGCGCACGTTTGGAAATTATTCCCAACGGCAGCGCGGCGAATCAACCTTCGTTGCTCGTCGATAATGAGCGCGCCTTCGCCATCGCAAAATTTCTGCGAGATGGTCCGCAGCTTCAACTTGATTACTGCTCCAACGTCACGGGCATCGATTGGCTCGACAAGATCACAGTCGAAAAAGTGAAGGTAAAAAAGCTTGTCGATGGCGTGGAGCAGGAAATCGAAGAGGCCATTGAAAAGAAAACGACCGGCTATCTCGAAGCGGTTTATCATCTTTATTCAATCGCACTGAAACACGGTCCGTTGATTCTGCGTCTGCGCACCGAAAATCGTTCTGACAAAAATCATCTGCCATCGCTCACGCCGATCTGGCGTGGCTGCGAATTTCAAGAGCGCGAAATTTTTGATCTCTACGGAATTATTTTCGACAGCCATCCCGATTTGCGCCGCATTCTGATGTGGGATGAATTTCAAGATCATCCGATGCGGAAAGATTACGTCGATCCCGACGACTACGAATACGAGCCAACTCCGCACGCCGAAGTTTTGGAAAAAGCGAAACGGCATTATCCGCAAACCGAGGAGGCGAAACCGTGAACGCCGAAATTTCTGCGCCTTCGAAAAATTATTTTATTGCTCCGAAGACTTCCGCTGCTGGCGAAATCGACGGCACGGTTCTCGAAGTCGCGATGGGACCACAACATCCCTCCACCCACGGCGTTTTCCGCATGGACGTTTCACTCGATGGTGAGACGGTCGTGAAACTCAAACCCGTTTTCGGCTACCTCCATCGCAACCACGAAAAAATCGCCGAGAATATGAGCTATCTCGGCTCCGTTCCTTACACAGACCGACTCGATTATCTCTGCTCGATGACAAACAATTGGGCTTATGCGCTATCGGTCGAGCGGCTCGCCGGTCTGCAAGTTCCCGAACGCGCCGAATACATCCGCGTTATCACCGCCGAACTCACGCGCCTCGTGAATCATTGCAGCCTGATCGGTTTTCTCATGCAGGACATGGGCGCGATGGGCACGCCGCTTATGTATGCGTTTCGCGAACGCGAAAAAATTCTCGACCTTTTCGAATCGCTCAGCGGCTCGCGCATGATGTGCAATTACATGCGCTTCGGCGGATGCCGCTGCGAATTGCCCAACGGTTGGATTGAACAAGCAAAGAAACTCGTCGCGAGCTTTCCCGAATTCCTTGACGAATTTGAAGCGTTGCTCAGCGAAAACGAAATCCTCCTCGCGCGCACCCAGGGCGTAGGCGTTTTGACAAAAGAACTCGCCATCAATGCGAGCGTCACGGGCCCGATGCTCCGAGCGTGCGGCGTGAATTACGACATTCGCAAAGTGGACAAATACGGAATCTACGACCGCTTCAATTTCCGCGTCCCGCTCGGCGAACACGGCGATGTTTTCGACCGCTACATGATGCGCGTTCTCGAAATGCGTGAGTCGCTCAAAATTTTGGAACAAGCCCTCGCGCAAATTCCCGCTGGCCCGATCATCGATCCAAAAGCAAAGTTGCGCGGCTTTCGTCCGAAACCTGGCGAAGCCTACGCGCGCATCGAAGGCCCGAAAGGCGAACTCGGTTTTTATTTAATCAGCGACGGTTCGCCCAATCCGTATCGCTACCGCGTCCGCCCGCCGAGCCTGATCAACCTCACAATTTTGGAAGACATGTGCCTCGGCCAAACCATCGCCGACGCCGTGGTTATTTTAGGCAGCGTGGATATTGTGTTGGGAGAGGTGGACCGATGAAAAATTCAATTAAACGATGGTATGTCGCCGTATTGATTGTTCAAATCACCGTGGATAAGCGGAA
>JBKJOA010000203.1:0-4612 GCA_046593365.1 Limisphaerales bacterium | reverse complement strand
GAGAATCTGGGCGCGTGGGTGATGGAGCAAACAGGCCGGCCTATGACTCTGTGGAGGGGAAATTGTTATGCGCATGTCGAGTTTACCCATGCCGGAATTGTCCGCATTCGCCAGGAATTTCCTGACGCGCCACTGGTCGCTCATCCTGAATGTGTGAAGGCGGTTCGGATGTTGGCTGACGAAGTTTGCTCCACCGAAAAGATGGTTGATTTCTGCAAGCGAAGTCCGGCCAAAGCCATCATCATCGCCACGGAAGCAGGGATGATTCATCGCTTGCGAAAAGAGTGTCCGGACAAAAAATTTATTCCAGCGCCAGTTGCCAATTGCCGATGCAACGAGTGCAAATTCATGAAGATGAATACGCTCGAAAAACTTTACGATTGCATGGTGAACCTGGAACCCAGGATTGAGCTGAGTGATGAAATCATCCGACGCGCGCGCCAACCGATTGAGCGAATGTTAGAGATTTCGGCCATGCCGCTGGAGAACGCGGGATGATCAGTAGAGGATTTTGTCCGCTTTGCTTTGCCACTCGTTGAAAGCGAGCAGAGCTTCCTTGCGCATCAATTGCTTCATCACGATCTTGCGCTTCTTCAATGGAAGCGGGATTTCTTCGTAAATGAAATTGTCATCAAAACCAATTTTGGCGGCATCCTGGCGCGTGTTTGCAAAATAGATTTTTTTGATGCGCGCCCAGTAAATTGCGGAAAGACACATGGGGCAGGGTTCGCAGCTCGTGTATATTTCGCAGTTCTTCAGTTCGAAAGTTCCGAGACGTCTGCATGCCTGGCGGATCGCAACGATTTCCGCGTGAGCGGTGGGGTCGTTCGACGAAGTGACTTGATTGTGTCCAGTGGCGATTATTTTTCCATTGCGCACAACCACAGCGCCGAAAGGGCCGCCCTTTCCAGCGCGCATCATTTGTTGCGAGACGCGAATCGCCTTCTGCATGAATTTTAAATCCATAATTTAGTTTGCGAAAGAACGGGGAACTTGGTTCCAAACAGGAAGCTCAGATTTTTAAACCGAAAAGTCGATGGTGCTCCTGAATCGTGTAGCGGTCGGTCATTCCCGATAAGTAATCGCAAATGGCGCGGTTCCAACCTTCTTTCCGCGCGCGCTTGCGAACGCGTTCGCCCATTTCCTCCGGGTGTTTTAGAAAGTAGCGGAACAATTCTTCGAGCATTCGCACGGCGCGCAAATTGGGTTCATGCACGACCGGATTGTAATAAAGATTTTTATAAAGGTAGTCGCGCAATTCGAGATTCAGTTCGCGACGTTTGGCGCTGTAGCGGACGAGCGGACGCGATTGCAGGCGCACGTCATCGGCCGATTTCACACCGGCTTCGAGAATCAGTTTTTCCGTCATTCCAACGACATCTTTCACATGTCCGTCGATCAAACAACGGATGATAAAGTAGCGACGAGATTCATCTGCCATTTCGCCATATTGTTTCGTCACCAGCCGGCTCGCCTGATTCCAGAGACGAACGTCTTTGCATAATTTTTTCTCGGACAACAACCCGGCATCCAAGCCGTCGTCGAGATCGTGGCTGTAATAAGTAATCTCGTCCGCAAGATTGGCGACCTGCGCTTCAAGCCCGGAGGACTTCGCGTCAAATCCGGCGCGTTTGCTTGGATGGTCGTAGGTGGTGTAATGCTTGACCAGGCCTTCGCGAACTTCCCAGGAAAGGTTCAACCCTTGGAACAGCGGATATTTTTGCTCGAGTTCTTCAACGATGCGCAAGCTCTGCCGATTATGTTCGAAGCCGCCATGGGCTTTCATCAGCTTGTTCAGGACGACTTCGCCTTTGTGGCCGAAGGGCGAATGGCCAAGGTCATGCGCGAGCGCGATGGTTTCGGCGAGATCTTCGTTCAATTGGAGGGCGCGGGCAATATTTCGAGAAATGGCAGCGACCTCCATCGTGTGCGTCAAACGGGTGCGAAGATGATCCCCACTGCCGTTGAGAAAAACTTGCGTCTTATATTCAAGTCGGCGAAACGCACGCGAATGAATGACACGATCGCGATCGCGCTGATATTGAGTGCGCCACTCCGGCGGTTCTTCGGGATACAAGCGACCGCGTGTATCGGCGCTGAATTGAGCATACGGCGCGAGGATTTGTCGCTCGCGCGCTTCGAGTTGGACTCGTGTGCAGGGCATGAGAAATTTAGTTGGTTAACAATTCCTGAACGGAAACGCCGCGCAATTGGAACAAGCGCCGAATCGCGTCCTCAATCAAGTTGTTCGGGCAGGAAGCGCCAGCCGTGATGCCGACTGTAATCTTTCCGGGCGGAAGCCAGTTTTGCGTTTCGATTTCCGTGTGATTGTGCTGATCCCAATGCCGAATCATTTTGTCCGAAGCCATCATCGCCGCATTTTTGATGAAAAAGGTTGGCAGTTTTGCTTCACCCATTTCGGCGAGATGCGATGTGTTGGAAGAATTGTAACCGCCGATGACCAAAAGCAAATCCATTGGCTCGCGCAACAATTTTTCTAGCGCATCCTGGCGGTCCTGGGTCGCGCCACAAATCGTGTCAAAGAAGCGAAAATGTTTGTCGATCTCAGGCTGACCATATTTCTGTGTCATGGCAGTTTTCAAACGGCGTTGCACTTCCTGGGTTTCGCCGCGAAGCATCGTTGTTTGATTCGCCACGCCGACGGCGGAGAGATGGACATCCGGATCGAATCCTTCGGAGTAAGCGCCTTTGAATTTCTCCAGAAATTCCTGTTTGTTGCCGCCGTTGAGAATGTAGTTACAAACATAATCTGTCTCGGCAAGAGTGAAAACGACGAGGTAATGACCATTGGTGGCGGTGGCCTGGGAACTGGTGGCCTTGGTTTCTTCATGCCACGCTTTGCCGTGGATAATACTGGTAACCGCTTCGCGTGAATATTGTTTGACCCGTTTCCAAACACTCATTACATCGCCACACGTGGTGTCCACGAGCTGGCAGCCTTTGGCTTCGAGCTTTGCGCGCGTCGCAACCTGGGTGCCGAACGCCGGAATGATGACAACATCTCCCTTTTGCAATCGCTCCATTTCCACATCGGTCGGCTTGGCGGAAATGGTTTGAATACCGAGATTACGAATTTGATCATTCACTTCCGGGTTGTGAATAATCTCTCCGAGAATGTAAATCGGTTGATCTGGAAAAACTTTTCGCGCCGCGTAAGCGAGATCAATGGCCCGTTCGACACCGTAACAAAATCCGAATTCCTTGGCCAATTTGACCGTGAGCAATCCGTCCGCGGACAAAACATGGCCCTTGGCGCGAATCCGATCCACCAGTTCGCTGCGATAATGCGACAGCACCTGCGCCTGAACCGCTTCCATAATGTCGGGGCGGCGGAGATTAATTTTCTGAGGTGCGGCAGGCGCTTGCGTTGACATACCGGGATAGATTAACACCGTCGCGCAACTCGTCTAGGTGGAAATGAAAAACGGGATACTTCAACCATTGATGCGCGGTGAAAGAAAAAATTCTTGGATGGCAATCCTGAATCAGGACGCTTCTGCAAAATAGTCATTGCGCTGAGAAAAACTTGTGCAATGATTGCTCTCCTTCGTGACGGAGCGTAGCTCAGCCTGGTAGAGCACTTGCTTTGGGAGCAAGACGTCGCAGGTTCGATTCCTGTCGCTCCGACCATTTTTACATTCCTAACTTTTGCTGCTTGTTCCATTTTCTGAACCCTGCGCTGCGAACGACCCACGAAATTCAGCCGTCAAAAGCTTCCACTCCGGCTGCAAAGCAAGGTCAAGTGCGGGCTCACGGCCATAGGTTGAACCAACTGCGTCAATATTCTTTAGACCTGTTGTATTGAAAACAGTAAATCCGACAATTGAAAAATCGTTTCCTCCGGAGCGGAGGCATCGCCGTATCGGCAGAAGAATTTCGCGGTAGCAGGCACAAAAAAGGCAGGCTGGATAAACCAACCTGCCTTTAAGATTTTAAGGGACTAAGCTTTGTCGGCTTTGTCGCGCGGTTTGCGTTCGGGACGATTTGGTCGTTCGCTGGTGTGAACTTGTTGCTCACCGCGTTTGGCGCGGGTGTGGGTTCGCGGGGCTTCATTGACAGGCGCAGCGGCGGCTTTTTCCGCAGGCGGTGTGCTGCTTTCGACGCGAACTTTCAAAGTGCTTTTAACGTCCGAATGCAGGCGCAGTTCAACTTCGTGTTCGCCCAAGGTTTTGATCGGATGTTCGAGATGAATTTTTCGTTTTTCGAGCACGATATCGAACTGGGTTTTCAGTTGGTCGGCAATCATCCCGGAAGTGACGGTGCCGAACATCTTGCCGTCTTCACCCGTTTTGACTGAAACAACACAGATCAATTTTGAAATGCCTTTGGCCAAATCGGTCATCGAGTTCAGATCATGCGCTTCGCGTTCCGCGCGACGTTGCTTGAGCGATTCGATGCGGCGTTTGTTCGCGCCCGTCAACGGAATTGCGAAATGTTGCGGGAAAAGATAATTGCGGGCATAGCCAGCGGCCACTTTGACCTGATCGGATTCGCCTCCCAGACCAACAATGTTGTGCGTCAGAATAACTTCAGTTTTTGCCATAAATAAAAAGGGTTGAGAGTTCAGGGTTGAGAAGCGAGCAATACAAAT
>JBKJOA010000057.1:0-18289 GCA_046593365.1 Limisphaerales bacterium | reverse complement strand
TTACGCGCCGTTTTCCGATCGGGTGCAGTGACGAGTGCGATGACAATTTCGCTTTTTGCCTTCATGCCTAAACAATCGTGAGTGGCCCGTCAAAACTCGTGAGGCTGATGACTTCGGTTTTAGCGAAGTGCGGGCCATGCTGTTCACCGCGCGGCGCGAAGAAAAATGTTCCCGCAGTGTAAATAACGCCGGTCTCCTCCCACTCGCCGGAGAGAATGTAAGCGGACTCGTTAGCTTGCGGGTGGATATGCGCGGGAATCGTCGTGCCCGCTTTGAATTTGCGCAGGACAGTGAGGCCGCCGGTCGTTTCGCTCTTGTGTAAGATGAGAAGTTCGACGCCTTCATACGGACCGGGTTGCCACGCTTTATCTTTGGCTAGAGAAACATATTGGAACATGCGCTAATCCAAAACTGTGGAGGGAAATTTGCAAGGCTGCATTCGCTCGACAGCGGGAAAATGCAGGTTTAGCGTCTGTTTTTATTTATGGGTTACGAAGTTGAATCTCTTTTGCCGGGCTTTAAGCCGCAAAAAACGGGGCTTAAAGAATTTGAGGTATTAGCAGCGCAACAACCCGCTGAAATTGTAGCGTTTTTTCGCGCAAATGTAGAAACCGCTCAACGTGTATTGGGACAGTCCTATGATAAGCGTTATACTCCTTCGACTTTTATTGAAGAAACTGAAGGTGGCTACAAAGTTGGTTGGTATGATCACGGAAGAAAAAATATTCGAAGGTTTCAAGAATTCTCAGAAGCAGTGACGGACTATTTACTGTTCTCGTTTGGCAAGGGGCGATTAAAAATTCAAACAACTCAAGATAACTCCAGAGAAAAACCATGTTGATGTTGCGCGAAAAAATTCCTGCGGATTGGCTGCCCAAGGTGTTGGCGAATATTCCCGCTGTCCTCGTGGATCACGCGCACCTCGAACGCAAAGCCGCTACGAGCGCCTTGAACCTCGAAAAGTATCGCGACCTTTACCATCGCGTCGAAGAACTCAATGCGATTGCCATCGAGGAACTGCAACATTTCCAACTGGTGCTCGATTTGTTGAAGCGACGCGGAATTCCGTTCGGCCAACCGCATCCGAGTCCGTGGATCACGGCGATGATGCGCTCGATCCGCAAAGGGCAACGGGTGCAGGCGATTGATCACCTCGTGGTCTTTGCGCTGATTGAGGGGCGGAGTTGCGAAAAATTCCAAGTGCTGGCGAACGCGCTGCCCACGATTGACGCCGAACTGGCAAATTTTTACGCGAGCCTGGTTGAGTCCGAAGGGAACCATTACGCCACCTATATTTTGATGGCGCGGGAAATCAACGACGCAGAAGCAAGTCGGCGTTTGGATTTTTACCTCGATCTGGATGCGGAATTGATTCGCCGACCCAATCCCTTACCGATGTTGCATTAAATCAAGCTCACCGGCGTCGCCAATTATTCCCGCTGCTGCGCGAACCTTGCACGTTGCTTCTACCACCTTGATTGCTCGGTGCGGCAGGTCGATTTCCAGAGGGAGAATGAGACCTTTGATTCTGGCGTGACGCCCCGTGAGGACGACGTTCTCTATCCCCGGAATCATCGAACGCGGGTGCAGCTACATTGTAATTAAAACCTTCCGCACGCTTGCGAACAATGCCGCGACCAATAAATCGTTCGAGCGAACGGAGCGGTCCATGATCTTCCGGGGTGACAAAACTGATGGCATCGCCCACGGCATGGGCGCGACCGGTCCGGCCAATTCGATGGACGTAATCTTCCGAATGCATGGGGAAATCGTAGTTTACTACATGAGAAATCCCGTCCACATCAATGCCGCGAGCCGCGATGTCCGTGGCGACGAGTACCCGCACTGCGCCTGATTTAAAATCTTTCAAAGCCCGCAAACGCTGATTTTGCGAACGATTGGAATGCAGCGTCGCTGTTTTAATTCCGCCATTTTCGAGATTGCGCGCGATTCGATCCGCGCTGTGTTTCATCCGCGAGAAAACAAGGACCATGTCCAATTTTGGCTCTTTTAAAAGATGAATGAGCAGCGCCGGTTTCAAGTGCTTTGGAACTTCGTAAATAAGCTGCGTGACGGTCTCAGCTGGATTGGCACGACGCCCGATCTGGACAGTTTTTGGCGAGCGTTGAAATTCGTGCGTGAGAGATTCAATTTCCTTCGAAAGCGTTGCCGAGAAAAGAAGCGTCTGCCTTTTTTGCGGAAGCGCTTTGACGATTTGCCGGATGGAAGGCAGAAAGCCCATGTCGAGCATGCGATCCGCTTCGTCGAGAACCAGAAAGGAAAGATTGGAAAAATCGCATTGCCGCTGCTGCATCAGATCCAGCAGACGTCCCGGTGTGGCGACAAGAATATCCACGCCATTGCGCAGAGCTTGAATTTGAGGGCGTTCACTCACGCCGCCATAAACGGTCGACATCCGCAGCGGAAGATGTTTGGAGTAGGCGCGCACATTTTCTTCGATCTGCACGACGAGTTCGCGAGTAGGCGCAAGGACGAGGCAACGGATTGAGTGCCGCTGGTCTGCTTTTATCATTCCAGAGAGCTTTGCGAGAATTGGTAACACGAACGCGGCAGTTTTGCCGGTGCCGGTCTGGGCAATTCCGATTAAATCGTGGCCAACTAAAATCTGAGGAATAGCCGCAGCTTGAATGGGGGTTGGTTCAGTGTAACCGGCTTCCTGGACGGCTTTGAGAATATTGGCTTCGAGGCCAAGGGCGCGAAATGGCATAAATAGGTAAAGGATAAAACGAATCTGAACTCCACGAGGTCAGGCGATTCATCCTGGCTGAAGTTTCGCGCATACACCACTCCAAAATATTTTTTGAAGCGTTTGAGCGAGTTTAGGGCAGGAGAATAATCCTAGAACTCAATTTTGAACGGAATGTCCAGGGATTGTTTTGCGGAATTCGTTTCCTGTCCGCCTGAATCAATTAAATCTAGGCCCACGGAATAAATTATCGCTTTCTCGGTAGAATAACGAAGCGGTTTGCCATCAAAATCGTCCAGTGGAATCGCCGCCAAAAATTCTGGAACTAGATCGCTTAATATCTTCGGTAGAGCGCCGTATTTAATCTTGTAACATTTCAAAGCGAGAAGGGTTCTGGTGGCGGAAACATTTACATTTTCCCTGCATTTTTTAGAAAGGAATTTTTCTCCGGCGGGCAGTGATAGTCCGGTGAGAATTTTACCAATCGCGTTGCCTGAAAGTATTAATTGTAAAGTTGAATCATTCGTGGAACCGGCCATCCCGTTGGTAAGCATCCGGCTGAAGTGTTGCGGGATGGATTTGAGCTTTGTTCGGGCAGCTTCCGCAAAAATTTGGCGAGTTTTTCCCTGATTAAAAAAGGGTTTATTCAATATTCCTGCGGTGCGCTGTGCGTTCGAGTTTGTGATCCCAATATTTTTTCCCAATGCCATGTCATCAATAAGTTTGGCCTGAAGTTTATATTCCAACTTGATAACATTCGTTAATCCCGGTTCGTTCGCGAAGAACTGATCCAACTCGTGCAGGTAAGATTGCATCACATCACATGGAAGTGTGGTGTTGGCAATCAGGTCGCGCAGCGTTTTAAGAGCGATCAATTTAACCGCCGAGCCGACGAGATAATGGATTGGCTCTCCTCCGCAGTCTTCGATCTGATGCCCGAAGCGGATGACGCCCAAAGTTGAATTGAAAGCCTCCTTTTCTTTTCCTTCGTGAAACTGTGCAATAGAACGAAGCAGCGCGACGCGACTGGTGCTTCTCCAGTTGCCAAGATATTCAGAGTCTTCGCCGAAGTTCTGAATTTCGGGGACTTGAAGACGAGGGATCAGAAGCGCTTTGTCAATTAATTCCAAAGCCTTTTGATTTTCGTGAAGAATCTCCCTGGCTAATTTTGGATCCCATAATTTCCAATCGAGAATGTCCTTCGTCTCTTTTCCTTCCGGCCAGAAAAGTTCCCCACTTGCTTGTTCCAAAATGAAAAAAGCATTTTCGTTGGATGAAACAGTTGCGCGAGTAAACCTCAGATCGGCATCGGAAACCGAAGGAGATTTTCCTCGAAGCACGAAAAGAGTGATAATGGAGACCGCCATGAGTGCGACCAAACTTGCCACCGCTACGACGAGTTTTTTCTTCATGCCGAATACGCTTCCATCCCCACACACGAGCAAACCAGATTTCGGTCACCAAAAACATTGTCAATGCGTCCGACAGCCGGCCAAAATTTATTTTCACGCGTCCACTTGGTTGGGAACGCGGCTTGTTCACGGGAGTAAGGATGATCCCATTTGTCACTCACGACGGATGTGGCGGTGTGGGGAGCATTTTTGATCACGTTATTTTGTTTGTCGGCTGCGCCGGATTCCACGGCTTGAATTTCGGCGTGAATGGAGATCATGGCTTCGCAAAAGCGGTCAAGCTCTTCCTTCGATTCACTTTCCGTTGGCTCAATCATCATGGTGCCGGGAACCGGGAAGGAAATCGTTGGTGCGTGAAATCCGTAATCCATCAAACGCTTGGCGACATCTTCCACACTCACGCTTTTGAACTGGCGCAGGTCAACAATGCATTCGTGCGCGATGAATCCGCCTTTGCCTTGGTAGAGCACCGGGTAAAATGAATTTAACCGATGCGCAATGTAGTTGGCGTTGAGAATCGCCATCTTCGTAGCTTCGGTCAGACCGTTTGCGCCCATCAGCGAAATGTAAACCCAGGAGATTGGCAAAATGCTCGCACTGCCCCAGGGCGCGGCGGCGACTGCGCCAATCGGATTTTCTCCTCCCAGATTCACGACGGGATGGCCGGGCAAAAATTCGACGAGATGTGCTGCAACTCCAATTGGCCCCATGCCCGGACCGCCGCCGCCGTGCGGAATGCAAAATGTCTTGTGCAAATTTAAATGACAAACATCCGCGCCGATGTCACCCGGCGAACACAAGCCGACTTGTGCGTTCATGTTCGCGCCGTCCATGTAAACCTGTCCGCCGCGGTCGTGAATGATTTTGCAAATTTCACGAATGCTTTCCTCGAACACGCCGTGCGTTGAAGGATAAGTCACCATCAATGCGGACAAGTTACTTTTGTGCGCGTCCGCTTTGGCGCGCAAATCACTCACGTCGATGTTGCCGTTCGCATCGCAAGCGACTGCGACGACTTCCATTCCCGCCATCACCGCGCTGGCTGGATTCGTTCCGTGCGCAGAAGTTGGAATAAGACAAATGTTGCGATGCAGTTCTCCTCGGCTCTCGTGATATTGGCGAATGACTAATAGCCCGGCGTATTCGCCTTGCGAGCCGGCATTCGGCTGCAATGAAACTCCTACGAAGCCAGTGATTTCCGCGAGCCATTGTTCCAATTGCCGAAAAATAATTTGATAACCGCGCGTTTGGCTGAGCGGAGCGAATGGATGAATTTTTGAAAATTCCGGCCATGACACCGGAAACATTTCCACCGTCGCATTCAGCTTCATCGTGCAGGAGCCGAGTGGAATCATCGACGTCGTGAGAGAAAGGTCTTTGGTTTCCAGTCGGCGTAAGTAGCGGAGCATTTCCGTTTCCGAATGAAATTTGTTGAAAACAGGATGTTGCAGAAATTTCGATTGGCGGGCGAACCGAGAGTTTGAAAACGGAATCGTTGAAACTTCGCTGGCCAACTCTGCCAATGAAAAAGCCGGGGCTTTGTTGTCGTTGAACACCGCTAAAATATCGACGAGATCCATTTCCATCGTCGTTTCGTCGAGCGAAATCCCGAGGGTGTGTGCATCGAAGACCCGGAAATTCAGGTGATGCGTTTCAGCAATTTTAACAAAATCGACGCTGCGTTTGGAGCCGAGTTTGACCTTCAGCGTGTCAAAAAAAACATCAGTCGCGATTTCAAAACCGAGTATCTTCAAACCATTAGCAAGAACGGTTGTGAGCAAATGAACTCGTTGCGCGATTTTCTTCAAACCTTCCGGCCCGTGATAAACCGCAAACATTGACGCCATGTTTGCGAGCAGCGCTTGCGCCGTGCAAATGTTGCTCGTGGCTTTTTCGCGGCGAATATGTTGCTCACGCGTTTGCAATGAGAGGCGCAGGGCAGGGCGGCCTTGCGCATCTTTGGAAACGCCGATCAATCGTCCGGGCATTTGCCTTTTGTAGGCATCGCGCGTGGCGAAATAGGCAGCGTGCGGACCTCCATAACCGAGCGGAACTCCGAATCGTTGGGCGCTTCCCACGGCGACATCTGCGCCGAATTCTCCGGGTGGACGCAATAAGGTGAGGGACAACAAATCCGCCGCGACCACCACGAGCGCACCCGCTTCGTGAGTTTGTTTGGCAAACGATTCGTAATCGTAAATCGCGCCATCCGTCGCCGGATATTGCACCAGCACGCCAAAAACTTTTTCGCTCCCAACAAAACTTTGGTGATCCCCCACGACGATGTCGATATTCAACGGCTTTGCCCGAGTTTGAATGACATCAATGGTTTGCGGATGGCAAAGCTCCGAAACGAAAAAAACATTTCGATCCGGCTTCACATTCTGGCAGAGATGCATGGCCTCGGCGGCGGCGGTTGCTTCGTCTAGCAAGGACGCATTCGCGATATCAAGTGCGGTAAGGTCGCTGATCATCGTTTGAAAATTCAGCAACGCTTCGAGACGGCCTTGAGAAATTTCCGCCTGGTAAGGTGTGTATTGCGTGTACCAGCCTGGGTTTTCCAAAACATTGCGCTGAATTACCGGCGGCGTGATGCAATCCGAATAACCCATGCCGATGAACGAACGAAAAACCTGGTTGCGGGAAGCGATCGCGCGCAGTTCTTTCAAAACAGCGTGCTCGCTCCAACCGGCGGGTAGATGCAGCGGCTGCGCCAAACGAATCTGTTGCGGAACAACTCGATCAATAAAACCGTCGAGATCCGGGCAACCCAGTTGTTGCAGCATTTGGGCGGTTTCATCTGCGCTTGGACCGATGTGGCGATGAATAAACTTGTCGGTGGGTGAGAGCAGGAAGTGAGTGTTTGAATTCATTACGCTTTTCGTGGTCGCTTGATCCGAAATGTTGTTGGGTGAAAGTGTCGTCGCTTTTGACATGCCGTTGAAACTAAAATCCGGCGACAGCAAATCAAGTGACTTTTGCGAAAAGTTAAGCGCTGTGGGCTTGTCCCTTTGCACACAATACTTATTCAACCGTTCGAATCTTACATTGTGAACAGGTTCGCTTCTTTACGTTTACGGAAAAAATCGTGGACGGCTATGTTGATTTTCAAATAGAAAACTACCGAATGGCATGACCAACCATTTCGTCGTAAAAAATCTATTTTTCGTTCCCAAGCTTTTTCTGACAATGCAATTCTAAGCGTAGATTTGCGTCACGCGTTACGGCTTGGGGATTCCTGTTCTGCGAAAAATTCCTTGAAGTTCATCAGGCTGGCTGGCTTGGTTCACAGATGATTTTTCGTTTTGTTGTTTCGGCATTCCTTCTCGGTGCCTCTCTCGGAAATGCAGTTCCGCCAGAATTGGATGCGGAAAAAGATCTCCCCCGCTTTCCGGCAGTTGACGCCACTAATGCCGTGAAAACTTTTCAAATTAAAAAAGGTTTCAATGTTGATCTGGTCGCAGCGGAACCGTTGGTGAAAGATCCCATCGCCCTTTCGTTTGATGAGAATGGTCGCATGTTCGTCGTCGAGATGGGTGATTATTCTGAGCGGCGCGATGAGCGCCTCGGACGAATTCGCCTGCTGGAGGATACGGATGGCGATGGGCATTTCGACAAAGCGACCGTCTATGCGGAAAATCTTCCGTGGCCAAGCGGCGTGATTTGTTATGACGGCGGAATTTTTGTAGCCGCTACTCCAGACATCATTTATTTCAAAGACACGAATGGGGACAAGAAAGCGGATGTGCGCCAAGTCATTTTCACTGGATTCGGCAGTGGAAAAGAAAAGCTCAATGTTCAAGCGCTCTTCAACAGTTTTAATTGGGGCATGGACAATTGCATTCACGGTTCCACCGCGCCCAATGGTGGAATTGTGACCAACGTTGCCGTTCCATCTGAAGCGCCGCTTGATTTGAACAGCCGCAATTTTTCCTTTGATCCCAAAACGCTGAAAATGCGTCCCGAAAGTGGGGGCGGACAATACGGAATGAGTTTCGATAGTCGCGGGCGCAAATTTGTTTGCAGCAACAGCGATCACATCATGGCTTTCATGTATGACGGTTATTATGCCGACCGCAATCCCTTGTTCGCCATGCCGCGCAATCTGGTTTCCATCGCGGTCGATGGGGGAGCTGCGGAAGTTTATCGCATCAGCCCGGAAGAACCATGGCGGGTGATTCGAACTAAATGGCGCATCTCGGGAGTTTCGCCGGGCATGGTTGAAGGTGGCGGACGCTCGGCTGGTTATTTCACCGGCGCGACTGGAATCACCATTTATCGTGGGAATGCGTATCCAGAAAATTTTCGCGACAACGCCTTCACGGGTGATGCGGGCGGCAATCTTGTTCACCGGAAAAAAGTTTTCCATGAAGGCATTGCTCTGAAAGCGCAGCGCTCCGATGACGAACAGAAAATAGAGTTTCTTGCTTCGAAGGACACCTGGTTTCGTCCGGTGCAATTTGCCAACGCGCCCGACGGAACTTTATACGTGATCGACATGTATCGCGAAATCATCGAGCACCCGTGGTCGTTGCCAGAACAAATTAAGAAGCATTTGGATTTAAACAGCGGAAATGATCGTGGGCGCATTTATCGGGTTGTCCCAGAAAATTTCAAACAACCCGAACCGCCGCGACTCGCCCACGCTTCCAACAAGGAATTAATTGCAACACTCGAACATCCGAACGGCTGGCATCGCGACACCGCAGCGCGACTCCTGTTCCAGCGCCAGGAGAAATCAAGCATCGCACCGCTGAAAAAGTTCGCCCGGAATTCTAAGTCGCCATTGGGGCGTCTTCATGCCTTGCATAGCCTTCAAGGCTTAAACGCGCTCGGTGAAGACGAGGTAGTCGCTGCGTTTAAAGATTCCGACTCCACTGTGCGCGAACACGCGATCAAGTTATCCGAAAGCTTTTTGCGTGAATCTGCCTCCACCAAAAAAATGTGGGTACAATACAAAGAACTTGCTAATGATCCGGCGATTAACGTTCGCTTCCAACTCGCCTTCACGGTCGGCGAAGCGAAACACGAAAACAAAGTTGCAATCCTTCGAGATATCATCAAACAGGATATTGCGGATTCATGGATGCAGGCCGCGGTGTTGTCATCTCTTGCCGAGGGCGCTGGAGAAATGTTTTACGAACTTGCCGTGGCAGGCCAACCCGAACCGATCAAGGGCGGGGAAGAATTTTTGAGGCAGCTCGTGCTTTTGATTGGGGCAAAGAACGATGCAAAAGAGGTCGCGCGGGTTCTTGAATTCCTAAACTCATCAAGTGATCGCGCGCTTTCGTTCACACTTGTCCGCGCATTGGGTGAAGGATTGCAACGCGCTGGAAGTTCCCTCGCAAAAGTTGGAGATATGAAAAAGTTTTTTGCTCAAGCCGGTCAAATGGCGGCGAATAACCAGATTGATGAAGCGGCGCGGATCAACGCAATTCAACTTCTCGCGATGAACAACTACGCAGAATCGAAAGACACCTTGCTCGATTTACTTCATCAGGACCAGTCGCACGCCATTCAACTCGCTGCGATTTCTTCCCTGGCCCATTTTAATAACACTGAGGTTGGCCCCGCGTTGATGAAAAACTGGAACGCTTTAACCCCGCGTTTGCGCAGTGAAACGCTCGCCGCCCTTTTGGCGCGCACTGAACGAGTGGACACCCTGCTCAATTCCATCGAGCAAGGCGTCATTCGATCGTCGGATTTGTCCACGGCGCAAATAAAATTCTTAAAAACCCATCGCGATCTGGCAATTCGCAAGCGAGCCGAAAAATTATTTTCCGCCGCCACAATCAGCCTACGCCAGGATGCGATTGGGGCGTTTCAACCGGCGCTGAGTCTCCAGGGAAATTTAGCTCACGGGAAAACAATTTATCTCGAACGCTGCTCCTCCTGTCACCGCTTCGATAACGAAGGTTATTCGCTCGGACCGGATCTCGTGACGGTGAAGAACTCCGGCAAAGAAAAAATGTTGAAGAGCATTCTCGATCCGAATAGTGAAGTAGCTCCGAACTTTAAAGCCTTTCAGATCGAGACGACCAACGATGAAAGCTACATTGGTTTGGTCGCCAACGAAACGGGAGCCAGCGTCACGCTGCGCCAGGCCTTTGGAAAGGAAAACGTCATTCTGCGGCCGCAAATCAAAAAGCTTCAAAGCCAGGAGCAATCGTTAATGCCCGAGGGGTTGGAAGCGGGACTCAGTTCTCAAGACATGGCTGATTTGCTCCATTACATTTCCAATTAAAGCGCGGGTTTTTGCTCCACGCTGAAATCGCAAACCTGAAATGCGAGACAACTTGATTATTTTTGAAGACGAGCATTTGGTTGCGATCAATAAACCGGCTGGGCTGAACACGCATTCCCCAAGCCCCTTTGCAGGCGAAGGCATCTATGAATGGATGAAAAATCGCGAACCGTGCTGGGCAAATCTCGCCATCATCCATCGCCTTGATAAAGAAACTTCTGGCGTCATGATTTTTGGAAAAACGACTGCGGCCAATCGTTCGCTGACGCAGCAATTCACGAATCACGAAGTCAAAAAGAAATACATTCTCGCGACCGATCGCGCTGTTGCTTTAGAACTCCTGAAAGTGAAATCCGTTTTAGTCAGGGCAGGGGAGAAATATCTCAGTCGCCCGATTCATTCCGGAGGTGAACGCGCTGAAACTCACTTTAGAAAATTGGATTCTGCTCCGATTGGAATGCCAGGAGCCAGCTTGGTTGAGGCGGTTCCGCTCACGGGCAAAACCCATCAGATTCGAGCCCATGCGGCAGCTCATGGATTCCCAATTCTCGGCGATACTCTTTACGGTGGAACGGGTGCATCGCGGGTTTTTTTGCACGCTGAAGAAATCGCGTTTGCGCATCCTGCAACGGGAAAGAAAACCACATTCAGATCGCCCGCAAATTTTTCTCAGAATGCAAGAGTCGCTCTGCGCACCGCTTTGATTGATCCGGAACTGACTAATGCCTATCGGCTGATTCACGGCGCATCCGATGGTCGGCCCGGTTGGTATGTGGAAAGGCTGGGAGATTATCTTCTCTCGCAATCGGAACAGTCGTTGAACGCCGGGCAACTGCAAATCCTGCAGGCAATGCTGAAACAATTTTCACTGAGCGGTGCATATCACAAAATTTTGAATCGACGTGTCCGTCACGTTTCGACCAAGGAATCTGCGCCCCAACTGGTTTGCGGTGAAAACGCAGCAGAGAAGTTCGTAATGCGCGAGAACGGCGTCCATTTCGCGCTCAGCTTCGATGAGGGGTATTCGGTCGGCCTGTTTCTCGATCAAAGAGAAAATCGACGTCGTTTTCTGACAAACTACGTCGCCCCGGATTTTTTATTGAATGAAAATTGTCCAAACATTTCCGTACTGAACACCTTCGCTTACACCTGCGGTTTTTCGGTATGCGCTGCGAAAGCGGGCGCGACGGTGACCAGCCTTGATCTTTCCAAAAAATATTTGGAATGGGGTAAAAACAATTTTGTTCTAAACGGAATTGACCCAGCCAAACATGACTTTATTTATGGCGACACCTTCGATTGGCTCAAACGGTTGGCCAAAAGGAATCGTCGATTTAACTTGATTATTTTGGATCCGCCGACGTTTTCACAATCGAAGGAATCGGGTGTTTTCCAGGCAGAGAAGGATTACGGGAAACTTGTTTCGGCAGCCATGCTCGTCCTCGAAACCGGAGGCGTTCTATTGGCGTCAACCAACGCAGCGGGCCTGAAACCCGGAAAGTTTTTGAAAATGATTGAAACCGCAACGCAATCCGCAAAAAGAACAATTGCCCGGCAACATTATGTTCCTCAGCCTCCAGACTTTCCCATTTGCCGCGAAGAACCCGCCCACCTCAAAACCGTGTGGCTATGGATTTCCTGATCGTTGAAGTCATTACTTGCGTTGATCCATTGACCGCGAAATCAAGCTTGATTGAGGTTTGTTGTGCGAGCGTCGAACCAACAGAAAAATAACGATAGCGATAATCAGGAGGAGCGCGGCGACGCTCCACAAAAGACTCTTTGGTTTCGCAATTATTTTTGCGGCGACTACCGGTGGAGACGTTGACGCTGCATTCACTTCCAATGGTTTGGTGATCGACTTGGGAATGAGCGCATTGTTTTGCCTGTTCGATTCTTGTTCAATTTTCACCGCTGGCTTGGACGGAGTTATCGGGAAGGAAACGCCCTTAGAAGGATCGTCGAACCTAGCCATCTCCTGATTCTTGATAAGACTCACGGCGTTTGATAGCGGGCTTTTCGCTTCGGAAGAATTCAATGGCGCCGAAATTTTTGCGACTAGGGGAGTGGTTATGGTTGTGGTCTGAGAATTTGGGCCTGCGACAAAAGTTGTTTCAGACTTGATCGCGCTACTGTTCACATTTGCATTTGCATTTGCATTTGCATTTGCATTTGAAACGAATTGAGTAGTTCCAACCTCCTTCGCAGGAGTCGCAATGAAGGCTGTTACGTTGGTTTTAACGACAGCGACAGGAAGCTCAACTTTTACTGCTAAATTTGTGTTCGCGGGAACGACCTCCACAATTGTATTTGTCTCAATCGGCTTGGCCACGATGATGTTCGGCACGACCGGTTTCGGTTTTACAATCGGGTTGGTTGGCCCAATCGGAAGTGCGGTTGCTCCGTTTGTGGTTAGTCGTGTAACGACAGGAGCCGTCTCAATGGGCGGATTTGGAATCTTGATGGGGCCAAGCGAAGAGTTGACGGAGTGAGCGACCAACTTGCCGCTACGCCCGACCAGAATCGTGACGAACGGAAGTTTCGCCTCGCGCAATTCACTGGAGTAAACTGGATAAATCGAATTGATCTCTTGATCGAAGGGCGTGCCGCGCATCGGCTCGCTGCCGACGGAAATCAAAATCACGGTGATCGCTCTTGATGATTTTAATACCGGGAAAAGCGGCTGAAGAACGGTTTGGAGAACCCCTTTCTTTTCGAAACGTTTTTTCTTCAAAAAATCGACTGAGATTTGGGCAGATTTTTCACTGCCGCCCGGAGTCCACTGCTGCATCGGAAATTCGGCACTTAATTGTTCGTTGAAAGTCCAAATGCCGAACGTATCGCCCGGCCGCATTTGGCCTTGCACACCTGATCCAATCAAGTCGCGCACCGTTTCCGCAGCCGCTTTCGACATGCGACTCATCGGCTGCGAGGTTTCGACGACAAAGAGGAATCGGTTTTTATCTCTCGCGTGATTGGTGGAAGAACCGGTTGAAAGTTCGGCGGAAAAACTATAGCCCGCGAAGTTGCTGATGATGAGTGAGAGGAGAAAAAGTTTTGTCATGAACGTGATTTCTTAAATTGATTCCGCTCCCGACGATTGTAGTTTTTGATGTCCCTGGCCTGATCCTTCAGAGTGTTTTCAACGCTTTGAATAAAGCTTAGGCAACTGGAAGCCATGCCGCCGAGAGAAATAACCGTGTCCCGCTCCGCATGATCATCAGTCACGGCAAGCACCTCGCCAAAGGAACTCATCCGGTGCGTGACGCGCTCGATGATTTCATCCGCAGTCTGTCCCGCGCGCGAGTAAAGAAGTTCCAGTTCGGGCGTGGAATGAGTTGCGGGCGTTCCAACCGGCGCGCCACCACCGTCGAAAACAATCGTGATGGGAGTTCCGATAGCGTCGCGATAAAGCGTCAGGCAATGAATCAATTCTTCCCGCGCCGCTGCGGAATGACGTGCCTTGCCGGGAGCAAGCTCCGGCCAGCTATGCAGCAGGCTGTAGCCATCGACTAATATTCGCACCAACGCCATGAGAAGAGTTTAAGGGAGAGGCGCAAAAGTTGACAGGGCTTTCGCTACGTCGGTTTGCCTTAAGGAATCGAAAGGAAACGCGAGCAAATTAACTAAATTAACTAATTTCCTTCAACCCTTAACGAAACAACTTCTCCTGGTTCGCACTCCGCGAAGACCTCAAATGGTCGGCAGCAAACTTCGCAATCCGTCGTGAATTGTTGACTTTCGATGCTGGTGTCGATCACCAATTCGAAACTTTGGCCGCAGAAAGGGCACTGCACATTATCCGAAACTTGCATCGGATTAGATTAAACTCGTCGCGTAAGCTTGTTGCAAGGGCGTTGAAAGTGAAATCCCTTGAACCACCGCGCTGCACATTACATATTGTAGTCTCTTTTTTCATGAATTTGCGCGTCAGTATTTTGTTTCTAGCGGCGTTGACTGTTCCCGCTGTTGCGGAGGAACGCGTCAATTATCTCAAGGAAATCAAACCGCTCCTTTCCGGTGCCTGTTACCAATGTCACAGCGAAACACAGCAGAAAGGCGGCTTGCGTTTGGACACGGGTGCGAATGCGCGCAAAGGCGGCGAAAAGGGGGCAGTCATTGTTCCCGGAAAGAGCGATGAAAGTCTTTTGATCAAGGCGGTCATGGGCGTTGCCAAAGATATGGCGCGGATGCCTTACAAAAAGTCTCCACTCGATGACGAAAAAATCGCGCTGCTCAAAAAGTGGATTGATGAAGGCGCAGTTTCTCCAACGGATGAAAAAGCGGAATCGGTTTTGCATTGGGCCTTTGTTCCGCCGCCTTCCTTGATCGCTGTTCCGGTAGTGAAACAAAAAAAATGGACTCGTAATGAGATTGACCGGTTTATTTTGGACCGCCTTGAAAAACAGAACATTAAGCCATCGCCCGAGGCCGATCGCATCACGCTGATCCGCCGCGTCAGCCTCGATCTCACCGGTTTACCTCCCACGATTGCGGAGGTGGACGAATTTGTGAAGGACCAGCGACACGATGCTTACGAGAAGCTGGTGGAACGGTTGCTCAATTCCAAACATTACGGCGAACGTTGGGGGCGGCATTGGCTCGACGCCGCTCGTTATGCCGATTCAAACGGCTATAGCGTCGATGCGCCGCGACAGATTTGGAAATATCGTGATTGGGTCATTGACGCTTTTAATCGCGACCTTCCATTCGACGAATTCACAATGGACCAACTTGCGGGAGACTTGCGGTCGAATCCAACGCTCGAACAAAAAATTGCCACCGGCTTTCATCGCAACACGCAGATCAATCAAGAGGGCGGGATTGATAAAGAACAATTTCGCATTGAATCCATCGTGGATCGCGTCAACACCACGGCCGGAACCTGGCTGGGGCTGACGGTGGGTTGCGCGCAGTGTCACGATCATAAATTCGATCCGATTGCGCAGAAGGAATATTATCAATTGTTTGCGTTTCTCAACAATCAAGAGGAGCCGGATTTGGAAGTCGCCAGTTCACTGGAGTTGGAACAAATGGCAAAATGGCGCCAAGAAATTACCGACGCAGAAAGCGAACTTAAATCGTTCGTTGATTCTGCTGCGGACGAGGTGGCGGCCTGGCAGAAGGCGCTTTCGCCCGAAGAAGTCGCGAAATTAAAAACAGAGATCACGACTGTTCTCGAAATGCCTCCCGACAAACGCACCCTCAAGGAAAAACTGCTGCTGGTCGATCAGGTGCGCAAAGACAACGAGGAATACCAGAAAAAAAAGGGACAACTGGCAAAGTTGGAAAAATCCAAACCGGATGTTACCTCGACCATGGTTCTTCAGGAACGAAGTGAGCCGCGCGAATCTTATCTATTCATCAAGGGAGACTTCACCCGCCCCGGAGAGGTCGTTAAGCCTGGTGTTCCAAAAGTTCTGCCGCCGCTTCCGGCTGAGGTAAAAAACCCCAATCGCCTGAATCTCGCCCAATGGTTGATGGATCCAAAAAATCCGTTGCCTGCGCGTGTCACGGTGAATCGAATGTGGATGCAATATTTTGCAAAAGGGATTGTCGAAACTGAAAACGACTTTGGCACGCAAGGCTCCGGCCCTTCTCATCCTGAATTGCTCGATTGGCTTGCGAATGAATTCATCAAACAGAAATGGAGTCAGAAAGCGATGCACCGGCTCATCGTGACTTCAGCCACTTATCGCCAATCATCGCGCGCCCGTCCTGATTTGAAGACGATCGATCCTTACAACAAACTTTTCGCGCGCCAGAACCGATTTCGCCTCGATGCGGAAGTGGTCCGCGACGTGGAACTCGCCGCTAGTGGTTTGTTGAACGATGAGGTAGGCGGCCCGAGCGTTTTCCCCCCGATCCCCGATGGTGTGATGACTTTGGGCCAGAACAAACGCGAATGGAAAACCAGCGAAGGGCCGACTCGATATCGTCGCGGCATGTACACCTTTTTCTACCGCGCCACACCGCCACCCGGCCTGATGGTTTTTGATGCACCGGAAACGACGAGCACCTGCACGCGCCGCCTGCGCTCGAACACGCCATTGCAATCGCTCACGCTTTTGAACGATGCCGGCTTTGTTGAATTTGCCCAAAGCCTTGCCCTTCGCGTCCTGAACAATGTTGCGCAAAATGACGAAGCGCGCATCGATTACGCCTTTAAGCTCTGCTTGTCGCGCGAACCAAAACGGGATGAGCAACAGCGACTCAAGGAACTGCTCAACTTGCAATTGAAGAGCTACGATACAACTCCTGAAGAGGCAAAAACGCTGCTCCCAAAAACCTTTCCGGCGGATACGGATGTGAAACAACTGGCAGCGTGGACGACAGTCTCGCGTGTTTTGTTGAATCTGGACGAAACCATAACTCGGGAGTAATCCGGTCGAGAAACTATGTTAATTCCGCCCAACGATCTTCACTCCGACAAACTTCGCGAAACGACGCGCCGCCAATTTTTTGGCCGATGCGCGATGGGTCTTGGTTCGATTGCGCTCGCTTCATTGCTGAACGAGCAAAAGCTTTTTGGTGCTGAGCCGGTGAAGCTGGTGAACCCGCTTGATCCGCACGGTGGACATTTTCCCGCGAAAGTTAAAAACATTATTTACCTGTTCATGGCGGGCGGCCCGAGCCAATTGGAGTTGTTCGATTACAAACCGAAACTGGTCGAGTTGAACGGTAAGCCGATTCCCGATTCGTATCTGAAAGGAAAACGTTTTGCCTTCATGGATACCTTTGCCAAGGACCCGCCAAAACTGCTTGGCACACGCAGAAAATTTGCACAGCAAGGAAACAGCGGCGCGTGGGTTTCGGAATTGTTCCCACACACTGCCACTATCGTGGACGACATTTCGCTGGTTCATTCTTGTGCGACGGATGTCTTTAATCACGCGCCCGCCAAGCTGTTCATGAACACCGGCTCCTCGCAGTTTGGACGACCGAGCATGGGTGCCTGGGTGACCTACGGAATCGGGAGTGAGTCAAAGGATCTTCCGGGCTTTGTCGTGTTGCAATCCGGTCCGCGTGGCCCACGCGGCGGTGCGGTGAATTGGGCAAGCGGATTTTTGCCGACGACCTATCAAGGCGTTCCGTTGCGCGGACAAGGCGAGCCGATTTTAAATCTGACCAGTCCGCAAGGTGTGAGTGCGAACCGCCAACGCCAGACGATTGACGCGATTCGTGACTTGAATTTGAAACGCCTCGTCGAAACTGGCGACGAAGAAATCCGCACCCGCATATCCGCCTACGAAATGGCATATCGCATGCAGAGTAGCGCACCCGAGTTGATTGATCTTTCGAGCGAAACTCAGCCGACCAAAGATTTGTATGGCATCAAGGAGGGCGAGCCTTCGTTCGCCAGAAATTGTTTGCTTGCGCGGCGACTTGTCGAACGCGGCTCGCGCTTCGTGCAGCTTTACCATACGAATTGGGATAGCCACGGTGGTCCTGGTGAAGATCTGGAAAAATCGTTTGAAAAAGTAACTCGCGAAGTGGATCAGCCGTGCGCCGCATTAATTAAAGATCTGAAACAGCGCGGCATGTTGGAAGATACGCTGGTCATCTGGGGTGGCGAATTCGGTCGCACGCCGATGGGAGAAAATCGCGATACGACTGGACGCAATCATCATATTGATTCCTTCACGATGTGGTTTGCTGGCGCTGGCGTGAAAGCCGGACAAGTCCTCGGGCAAACAGACGAACTCGGTTTCAGCCCGGTGGAAGATCGCTGTCACGTCCATGATATTCACGCGACGATTTTGCATTTGCTCGGGCTGGAACACACGAAACTCACGTTCCGTTTTCAAGGCCGCGATTTCCGTCTCACGGACGTGCATGGCGAATTGATTACGAAGTTGATGGCGTGAAGATGCAACCTTGATTCGTTTGGGGAAGTTCCACACGGAATGCGTGTTGGAAAACTTT
>JBKJOA010000494.1:0-19596 GCA_046593365.1 Limisphaerales bacterium | reverse complement strand
TTTGGAGAGTGGCCGACCTTTCGGTTTCACCGGCTCGACGTGAACTTGCAGCAAACAATCCTTCGGCAGATCAATCGGCTTCTCCGGGATCAAGGCATGGCCGTCAAAATGAGCCAGTAGTTTCGTCATAACGATGGAAAGGTATCCTCTGCTTTGAAATCCAGCGAGTGAATTTTCCTCATGGGTTTCCCGCGCAATGACACCGTCGGAGATTACGAACGAATGGTTCGTCCGAGCGGCGAGAAACTTTCCAAACTCAGCGGCGGAATAAATGGAAAAGAATTGGCCGACATCGCGCCGATGCATGCGACGTTGCGGCTGCCGCGAACTAAGCTTGTTTCGGAATCACTTTGCTTGGGATTTTTCCCTCGCGTTTATTTCTTGAATAAAGCGCTCCTTCTCCTTTTCGGTCCTTTTCCGCCAAAAGCTCCAAGGGACACTATTTCCACCCTTCGGAGTTATCAACCACCGAGCATCGAATTCTTCGTCCACGGGAGATTTCTGGGTAATAAGCCAGTCAAATCCCATCTGAATATTTGGCACCCTTTTACTGGAAATGATCTCATAACGTTGGAGCAACTGGTCGTCCACAGGTCTATCGAAATAAGGTTTTAATTCTGCGAAGTCGGCTAGCTCCTTTCCGCGATTCGCGTCCAAGAATTTCGCCCAAGCAGGCCAAAGCATTTCACTAAATTTTTTTTCGCCTGCATCTCTCAGCTGGCTCATTGCCTTGCGCATGTCTTCGTCTTTATTGAATTCACGTCGTGTAACATTCAACCAGTCTTGATTGGTTACGAATTGCAGTTCGGGTACGCTTTGATCTGGCCTTTCTTCTAGTCGTTTCTTGAGTTGATCGACGCGCGCCAACCACGATTTCATTTCTGCTTGAGTGGGATTGTCATTGCCGTCCGCGGATTCTCGTTCAGTCGTTCGCAATCGCGCCACTTCGCCACGCAGTTTAAGCAGTTCAGCCGAATTGCGAATCAACCGTTCGTTTTCTTCACGCAACTCGGCGAGTTCGCGCTGCGCCTTGTCATGTTCGCTGCTCAATTTCTGAACCTGTACCACTGGCGTGCTGTTTTGTTGCTGTTCAAACGTCTGAACTCTGGTCCGCAGGCTTGCAGCTTCTCGCGCCTCGTAAATTCCCGCGCCCACAGCGGCGACGATGATGGCGGTGATTAAACTTTTTTGCAGGGTGGTCATAACGATGGTTTTGATGGCGGTTGCAGTTGTGGCGCTGGCAAGGTTGGTTCCGGCAAGAGCGGTTGCGGACAAAATCGTGAGGGCAAATCCAATCGGCGCGGCTTGAACGGCATTGGCAGAAATAACCACCGCCAGTCCGCTCGCGCCGACGGTGAGGCCGCGTTTGGAAAAAAATTCGCGCAACCGTTCCACCGCGCGGCTGACGCGTTTTTGCGCGGCGTCGTCGGAGGTGCCGAGAGTCTGGCCGACTTCGCGCAAACTTTTATTTTCAAAATAGCGCAACAAAATGCTGCTGCGGTCGGCTTCATCGAGAGTTTCCATCGCTTCATCCAGCAACGGCGCGATGCTGTTCCAATGTGTGTCGGGCGAGTTCATATCGGCAAGTTCCACGGCGATTTGTTCGCGAATCTGGCGACGCGATTCGGTCCGCACCACATCAATTGCGGCGCGGCGGGTGACGCGATAAAGCCACGCGGTCAAAATTGTATTCGACGCAAATTTGTCCGCGTTACGAGAAAGATCGAGGAAAACGGTCTGTGAAATTTCTTCAGCCAATTGCGAGGAGCGGACTTGTCGCAGCGCGGCGGAATAAACCAAATCGACGTGACGGCGAACCAACATGGCAAACGCATCTTCTGAACGGTCATGGGCGAATTGCTGGAGCAGTTCCGAATCACTCGTTATCATCTTCAAAAGTATATCGGCGCAAGTTGTGTAAATCCGACAAAGTATTTTGATGGGGTTTACCGAGGTTACGAAACGGATCTACGGATTGTTGGGTCTGGAAGGGGTTACTGGCGTATCGCCGCGCAGCATCCGGGTCGCCGCGCCGGCCAGCCGCAGATACCAGTCGCTCGGGAGATTCGTCCCATCAATGTTCAGCGGAACGAATGTTCCTTGCACTGGCAACTCCGCTGCCGTGGGCGCGAGCTTGAAAATGGCGGTGCCTTCGTCCACTTCGTCAAACATCGCGCCGAAGACCATCGTGCATCCGGCAGAGACCGCGTTGTAGGCCTGACGCCAGTAGAAATTTCCGGCGTTGCGTGGAATCTGGTTCAGCGGAGAGCTATTAAATAGGTTGTGCCACGAGAAGCCGGGGAAAATCACGGGCATGTAATCGAGACCAAGGCTCGTGGTCGCAGCAAGATCGGGCGCGATGAGATTTTGTTTAAAACTATCCGCTTGCGCTTCCGTCCCATAGCGACCGACGGCCCACGGGCTGACGATGTCGAACGCGCGATACACTTCGGCCCACGCGGGATCGGTCTTCGAATCGTTGTTGAGTGTGCGCCAATACGTCGGCACGCCGCCCATCACTGTTACTCCGGCTGACTTGAAGAAGTTGATCACTGCGAGCGCATCTTGCGGCGTGCCGTTACGGTCTGTGAAACCGAAGCCCCAGATCGCGACGACCGGTTTGCCGCGATGTCGTTGGTAGCGAGGGCTGCTCGTGACCTTCATGGTGTTCACGAGAAAGTTCCAATCGTTTGTTACCGTGCTCACGAGCGTGCTCGCCGGTTGGCCCGAGATGTCATACATGATCGCGAAGACCCGTCCGTAAGTCTCCGCGCCAAGCCAAACGTTCGATGTCACCTGATTGCGCCACGCGGAGAATGACGAACTGCTCAACTCGGATGTGAACCTTTGAAGAAACACGCCATCAATTTTGTAATCCCGCATCCACTTGAAATGCCGCAGCACAGTTTTCTGCTTCGCCGCGCCATAGACGCGAGCTGGAAGACCGTTGCTCAGGGTCATGGCGGTGTCGAATAATTCATCCGGTTCCAGTTCGCTGATGTCGGGCCAGAAATCCACCGTTGCGTTGGTGGCGGTCGGTGTCTGGCTTCGGAACCAATGCACCCAACCGTTGACCGGGGAACCGTCGCCTGGACAGGCAAACCAGCCTTGGTAACCTACCAGCATCTTGCGATTGAGCGTCGAGGTATCCACCGCATCGGCCAGGCCAAAGAAACGCGCGACGGCAAGGTTAGTGAGCGCGACCGTGTTTTGCGCGTTATTGAGTGTGATCGTGTTGGTGAGTCTTGTCCAAGGTTGCGGCGCGGTGACGTTCGATGTCCATTGTGGGACAAGGTCCAGCGACGTCGCGGGCCAAGAGAGCAGGCCGCCAACAGCAGAACGCGAGAGACTTAGAGTGACGATGCTGTTGGTCTGCGGCAGAGCGAAGTAGGAAGCTTTCGTGATTGCGATATTGTCCCATTGCGCGGCCACAGGAAAATATTGCGCCGCCGCGCCGGTGCCGGTGAGGCCGTCGTAGAAGACGCGCAAATTAATATTCGTTCCGGTGATAGTGGTGTTGAAGTAGCGATAAATGAAAACCCCCTGATCCGCTGCTCCATTGGCGTAGAGGGTCAGTTGCGGTTCTCCAGGAGCGTCGTTGAAATCAACCACGGTGTTAACGTAGTTGGTTGCGTCACCGAAATTCCACAAATACCCACTGAGGACATAATCCGTGGCCGGTTCGAGGATTAAGGTGCGTTGCAGCAGGGCCACCGGTCCGCCGCCACTCACGTATCCCTTTACGACGACGCCTGTATCCGCCCGCACCATATTCGTTCCGCCTTCCGCAGACATGTCGCCAAAGCCTGACCAGCCAGTTGGATTCGGATGGCGTCCTCCGACCAAAGGGCCTTGCGCTTGAAAGTCGCCGTTCGTTACCATTTTTGTCCACTCCGTACCCGGGGTGAGTGCGGAAAGCTTGATGCTCGACTGCGCGTTGACGATCAGGGCTGAAATCAAAGTCAGACCAAAAACGGAACAGCGTGTCACACTTGGTTTCATGTTCGTTGCAGTAAGGATAGCTCGATTACCCAACCCGCGCCAAAACCACTGGCCCGCACCGCGAGAAAATTTGTCGTCTTCTCATCATTTTTTGGCAGCGCGCAAATCAATGGCACGCATCACTCGCATCGGTTGGTCGGTTTGAATCAAATCAATCCCCCAATCCATTGCTTTTTGATAATCCTCGATGATTTCGTGTTTACCGAGTGCGTCGGAGAACACCAGAATGCCGTGCGCGTGGCAGCGGTCGATAAGTTCCTTTGACAAAATTTCCCACGAAGCATCGACGGCGTATGGTTTTAACTTTGCGACGAGTTCATCCAGTTCTTCCGGAGCGCCAAGAGGTGGAAGCGCGCGAATGCGAGGATTGATGGACTTGAGTTTCAACAGGTAATCCGCGCTCTGATAGACGACCGTCCGCTCGGCCATGTGATGACGTGCCACGGCTTCCGCCAATGCTTCGGGCGTAATCGCCTTGGCATCAAAATAGAGATCAATCTTACCTTCGACTGACGCGAGAAACTCTTCCAAAGTCGGCAAGCCGAGTTTGGCAAATTGCCGTCCAAATTTTACGCCCGCACTCAAGGAAGCCACCACACTCGATGGGGTATTTGCAATCAGACCATGGCCATCCGTCTTGCCGTCGAACGAGCTATCATGCAGCAGGTAAAATTTTCCATCGCTGGTTGTCCGCACATCGAACTCAATGAAGTCCACCCCAAGACGGATGGCCTTGGAGAATGCGGGCAACGTGTTTTCCGGTGCGTAACGAAGCGCGCCGCGGTGTAGTGAAATACGAACCGGCCACTTGGGCAGCCGATGCCGCAGATCGCGGGCAATAATTTCTTCGGGCAAATCGGTCTGAATCCAATCGACGTGCGCGGCGAGGGCCTTGTCCCAAAACTTCGGTATATCCCACTCGTCGAGGTTCTTGGTTTGGACTTTAATTTTTTTAACGTGAAACGCTCGGGTCAGCTCGGGAGTGATTTCGTTTGCGTCGATTTCGACAGCATCCGGTTGCACTTTGTCCACCCAGGTCGTCAAGCCGTCTTTTGGATGCCACTTGGCCGTAATGGCTACCTTACCGTGTCCTGCTTTGCTCACGCGCTGCAAGTTCTCCATTTCATCGAAGACGATCACTTGTTTCTCCATTCCCGCCTCAAGAATTTGCTGAACAAGCAACTCTGGATTCACCTCTTTACAATCAAGGTAGAGATTGAGTTTGCCTTTGGAAAGTTCGAGACATTGCTTGAATGAGAGGAGCGGTGTTCCGGCGTAACGTTTGGCGAACCACGACCCGGCATCCAGCATCAATAATTCTTCCAGCGTATGATCTCTCACCAGACCGGTGCCGTTGGAGATTCGTTCCAACTTGGCGTCGTGAGCGAGAACATGTTGGCCATCCTTGGTCAAACGCACGTCGATTTCGGCCCACTCGAAGCCATCTTCAATGCAGCGTTGCAACGCCGGGCGCGTGTTCTCGGGCGCTTGATTCGCCGCGCCGCGATGCACCATCACTTGAAAGGGCCGGGGCGGATCGAGTGGTTCAAAGAATTTGAAATCGCCGGCGAAACCAACGACGGGAATCATAAGGAGCGCGGAGAAATAAAGAGCCTGTGTCTGTTTCATAATTTTCTTGGGATTCCGCAACTGTTTTAGAGCCTGTTTGAAAAGTAGCAGTCGAGGTAACGAGACTCTAATTCTTTCTCTCGTTGGCCTGGCAAGTCGGGAAATTTGAGCCTCGTTACCTCGGCTGCTACGAGCCTTGAACGGGTTTTCAAACACGCTCTTAAAATGCAGATTCTCGGCTGCCACCCGCCTTGCTCCATCACCGCCGCTTCAATCATTGCAATTTGCCCGGGCCGACATTTTGATCGTAATACACTTTTTCTCCCGAGAACTTCTTCGCGACATTATCCCACGGAAAATAAATGATCACCGGATATCGCACCGGCTTGCCGGACGGTTCCACGCCTGCCCAAGGGCCGACTTGAGTTCCGGTCATGTCTGCGACTTCAAAAACTCCCTGCGGCCCGATGACAATGTCCGTTAAATCAAAATGCACATCCGGGAACGCGCCTAAAAATGAAGTGTAGAAATTTCTCGCGCCGTCGTGTCCCTCCCAACGCTGGCCCGTCGAAGGAATTTCATAGACGCAATCCTCGGTCAGCGTGTCGATCAAACCTTGCAGATCGCGTTTATCCTCCGCCTTGGAGTGATTAATCCAGAGGCGGCGGATGGTGTCGTACAACTCCGGAGTTATCGGCAGACTCAAGCGCTCACGAATGGAAGAACTCAGAGGCGAGGACGTTTTGGCGGCGGTGGATGAAGGGTTCATACAAGGAGAGTTATTGCGAACAGGAACCCTTTCGCAACACTAAAGTTGTGTGCTGCAATAAAAGATACGCCCCCGAAAAAGGGTGAACGTAACGGAGCGCCGATTTGCCATCGGCTTCGGTTCCTCATCGATCCTATGGTTGAGAGCCTGTTTGAAAAGTAGCGGCGGGCCTCTGGCCTGCCGTAGAGGGCGGCATCTTGCCGCCCGGATTGGGGCAGGATCGCGAGAAGAGATTCAGGCGGTTTCCGCGCTCTGCCGCCTGAAGGCGGAACTCCATACCAGGGTTTTCAAACACGCTCTCAGAGATTTAACAAAACAAATCGTCACCGCGTCACCTCTTCTGCAACTGCCGGATGCTCTCGATCAGATAATCCAGTGCTTCGCGCGTTTGGCGCGGGTTGATCGGAAGGGTGACGAGGCGTTCCGCGACGGCTTCGGCGACCGGGAATTGTCCCTTCTTGAAACCACGATTTCGGAAGGCAGTTGAATAATGCAACGGCGTGTAATGCGTCCCGACTCTGACGCCGCGTTCGTGCATTATTGCGTAGATGAAATCTTCCCGGCTCATTCCGAAAATAGCGGGATCGATTTGAACGGGATAAAGGTGGAATACATGTTTATTGCCGGGCACAACATAAGGCAAGGTCAAGCCGGGTATGTCGCGCAGGCCAGTGCTCAAGTAGGCCGCGTTGTCGATGCGACGTTGGTTAAAAGTATCCAGCTTCTTCAATTGAACCATGCCGACTGCCGCCTGCACATCGGTCAGGCGAAAGTTGTAGCCGCAGTCATCAAAATCCTGCCACCAAAACCGTTTGCCCATCGGAACCTTGGTTTCGTCGAGCGAACAATACTTTGTGCTTTTGCCATAAACCCGTGTGCAATGCGAGCGATAGAGGGCAATTTTTTCAAAGAGGGCAGGGTGGTTGGTGACGACCATGCCGCCTTCACCGAGCGTGGAAATATTTTTCTGTTCATGAAAACTGAAGCAGCCAGTCGTTCCCATGCTGCCCGCTTTGCGACCTTTGTATTCGGCGCCAACGGCGTGGCACGCATCTTCCACGACCGCGAATCCATGTTGCTTTGACAACGCAAGAATCGGGTCCATGTCGCAGCATTGACCGTAAAGGTGAACCGGGAGAACAGCTTTCGTGTTGGGCGTAAGTTTTTCCTCCAGTTTTTTTGGATCGAGATTGTAAGTAACCGGATCAACATCGACGAAATCTACCTCCGCACCGAGCGTGACGCCTGCGGCAGCGGTGGCGATCCAGGTCAGAGGAGTGGTCAGAACGCGGTCGCCGGGTTTGACTCCGACTCCGAGAAGCGAAAGAAACAGCGCAGCGGTGCCATTGCTGACGGCCCGAGCGTGAGTGGTGCTGCAATAGGCGGCGAAGTCGTTCTCGAACTGGATGCAAGCATCACCGCTCGTCGGAGCACCTAGCCGGAGCACTTCAATGATGGCGCGTTCTTCTTCCGGGCCGTATTCGTTCCCAAATTTAATTTGCAAGTCGTGCTGAATTTTCATGAATTAATTTTCTTTTCCAGATCGCAGTGCCAGGGAGAGTCCTTCCTCAAAACCGCACATCGGAGTTTTCAGTTCCGCGCGGGCTTTGGCGTTGCTGAGCGAAACATCTCTGGGCCGAGGGGCGCGATTGAGCATAGTGCTGGAATTAGTTGGAAGAACCAGATGCCGATCAAAGCCGAGTCGCTCCGCAATGATCTGCCCCAGGTTGAATCGGCTGAGGCTGTCGTTGCCGGCAAGGTGGAATATGCCGGTGTGATTGCTCGTGGCGAGTTCAATCAAAGAGCGAGCCAATGTGATGACATCAACTGGAGTCCTGATTTCGTTCGTTGGGGAGGAGACGGTGCGACCATCCTTGAACGAGGCAATCATCGCAGCGAGAAATGAATTTCCCTGCCCCACAATCGGAAGTCCAAGCACCAGGGAGAGCCGGGCAATGACGGCATTGGTTCCAAGTTGCGCGACGATTTTTTCAGCATCCACCTTTGTTTTCGCGTAGAAGTTAATGGGCTGAGGCACATCGTTCTCTTTGTAAGGTGCATGCTCGCCGTCAAACACGGTGTCAGTAGAACAGAAAACCAGCCTTGTTCCATTCGCATGGCAGAGATCAGCCAAAGTTTGCGTGAAACCAACGTTGGCCATCTGCGCGAGGGTTTGGTGCGTTTCGCATTCATCAATGTTTGCCATTGCGGCAGCGTGAATGACGGCATTCGGTTGAACACGTTGGAAAATTTCCTGGAGCCGATTTAAATCAGCGGGATTGACGATGTGCCAGTGCATTCCCTCGCGTTGGACTTTTCCAGGTTGGCGAGACAACGCATGCAATTCGAAATTCCGATCAGCCTGTTCTATGACATTGCTGCCCACGAACCCTTGCGCTCCGGTGATGAGAATTTTTTTTGCCATTCTAGCTTATCTGCGTAAATCATTTGCATTAGCGGCATCCAAGACGCGGTTTTTTTTGTGAGCAATGTGGACATACCAGATGACCACAATCATGGTCAAAAGAAAGGCAATGCTCATCCAGAGAGTCAACAGGTTTGAATTGCGAATGGCAGTCTGAAAATCTTTACCCTTCATTAGTTGTCCGATGACCTCTTCCTGAATCACCGGGCCAAGGCTGCCCAAACCATTGACAATGCCAGCGACTGCGACGCCGTTTCGTTCGCCTGCGACTTGAATGGAAGCGGCTCCAGCCAGAATGGTGTCGGGGCCGTATATCATAAATCCAACCAGCCCGAAACAAATTGCCAGGAGGTAGGGATTGCCGCCAAATTTAACCACCATCAAGTAGCCCAGCACCATGCCTAACCCCATCACGAAACAAAGGATTTGCCATTGGCCTCTAAACCAGCGATCCAAGGCCCAACCAGCCGTGATGGCTCCCGCCAGACCAGCCAGGTCAAAAATGCCCGAATAGTAGGAAGCCCGCCCGACATCCATCCCTTGCAAGTTTAGAAAAGTGGGTAACCACGAGTCCAGAGCGTAGCGTAAAAACTTAATGGAAAAATAGCTGACGCCCATGATGAGCACGACCGGGTTGAACACAAGGTGCAGATACTGACGCAGCGTGATTTGTTCGTCGTTTGATACGCGCACCGTGCGGGTGTCTTCTGAGTTCGTTGTTACAATCGGGGCAAGGCCAACATCCTGGGGTTTATTCCGTTGCCAAAAATAGACCAGCCACCAGACAGCCACGGTCAAAATGGTGCAGCCGAAAAAAGCATAGCGCCAGCCGTAAGCGGCGAGCAGGTAACCGCCAATCCCTTTGACCAGCATGCTGCCCACCTGGTAGCTCGTGGACCAGACACCCATGATCCTGCCGCGTTCTTTAGCGCGCAGCCATTCGGCAATGCCTCCGACGCATCCGGGCCAACCCGCCGCCTGCGCCAATCCATTGACAAACATAAAAACCAAAAATGTCCAATATGAATTCGCGAACCCGAAGATGACGTTGATGATGATCGAAACACCCAGACCGCCCAGCAGCAGGACGCGCGGGCCCCACTTGCGCCCCAACCAACTGTTCAGGAACTGGCCGAGCATGTAGGCCACCAGATAGGCGGTCCAGATGTGCGCGATTTGGTCCAGTCCCACATTAAATTCTTTTGCAAGAGGGACTTTGCAGATCGTGAAAACCTTCCGCGTCAGGTAAAATCCCGCGTAAGCGGAGTAGGTGGAAATCAAGATGCGCCAACGCCACGAGGTCTGTTCACGCGTTAAAGGTTCAGCATCGGTGGCCATTTTGTGGTGAATTTTTCCAGCATTGAACCGGAATTAGAATGCCGCGCATTCGTTAACTAAAGGGATTATTTAATCCAGCTTCAAGCTTGGATTTCAAATTGCGGGTTAAATTGTTTGGTCAACACGTCCGGAGCGTGGGCCAAACTGTTGGGTAGAATCTTAAACCATTCGCGTTCGCTTTGCGGTGAAAACTCTGGTGGATCAGTGGATTTTGAAGGCGTCGGTCACCGGTTTGGCAATCCAGCTTTCTGGAGGTTGAAGTCCCAAAGTATAGGCCACCGTGGCGGCGGTATCATAGGTGTTGACCGGTTTTTTAATTTCTTTGCCCGCGGCAACGCCAGGACCGGAAATGATCCATGGAATTTCAATTTCGACCATTGTCGCTCCGCCATGACCCTTGTTTATCCCGCCATGATCGGCGGTAATGATGAGAACAGTATTTTTCCAAATGCCCGCATCTTTCAACCCTTGAATTACTTCACCAATGAGTTTGTCCGCCACTTCCACCGAGGCAAAATATTCGGGTGTTCCGAACCCAATTTCGTGCCCTGTGTGGTCCACATGATCGAGGTGAATGAAAGTGAAAGTTGGTTTTTTCTGTTGGATATAGGTTACGGCGTGTTGCACGGCATTCGTTGGCCCATCGCTGTCCTCAAGGAGGTCGGGCGCTTTCCTCTCCAACAGGCGACCGAACCCATCCCAGTCATGAAAGCAGGCGATGACCGACTTGGGCCGTTGTTCGCGCAATAAACCGAAGATGGTGGGAAACATACCACCTGAACCAACGGCGGTGGGAGCGATTTGAAATTTGTTTGTCTCCCATTCGTTAGAAGTAATGCCGTGTTGTTCCGGTCCTGCGCCCATGATCATGGAAGCCCAGTTTGGGCTACTGATGGTCGGCATTACTCCGCGCGCATGTAAGGTGTAGGCGCCTTCTTTCATGAGTTGATGCATGACGGGCGTTTTGGCTTTCAGGATTCCGTTTGGACTCATGCCATCGCAGCCAATAATGACGACATGCTCCGCGCCCGCGACAGCGGCAAGAATTGGGGATTCAAGTCCGGCGACCAAGGCGACAAGGGGTAATGCGTTTAAAAACAGGCAAAGTTTTTTCATGAGGACTGATTGTTTGATTTTTGGAAATTTATTTTTCGAAATTTTTACGCATATCTTCGAGCTTGTCCATCTCCGGGGAATCGAGCAGCCCTTTCCAATTGAACCGTCGGTCGAATGGTTTGAACGCCAGATCGGGGTCGAACAATCGTTTGTCCACCGGGCGAATGTTATAGGGAGTGAAATCCGGTTTGTCCGTAAAGAAATCGCGAGGTAAAGAGGCGGTGGCATCGTAGTGATTGAGTGGCGGCAGGTCGAGGAGTGTGAAAATCATGCGCATGATCGAACCAAAACTCGCCAGGGTGTGAGAGACATAGCCCTTGTTCACATGCGGACTGATCATCATCAAAATGGAGCGATGCGCATCAACATGATCGCGACCACCCTGGGCGTCGTCCTCGGTCACAATCACGAGCATGTTTTTCCAATACGGCGTGCGCGACAATTTGTGGATGATGCGTCCGAGCGCAAGATCATTGTCGGCCACAAACGATTCTTTGAAAGGATAACCGTCGGCGGGACGCTCCCCGGACATGTGGTCATTGGGTAACACCATCGTAATGAGCCGGGGAAATGGTTCCTTGCCGCTTTCCCATTTGTCGCGAAACTCCTCCTCAAACATATCGACGCGGAACTGGTCCGGTATGGCCATGTTGAAGGTGGCAAATTTACGCGAGGTGTGGTCGAACAACGGTTTGGGCAAAGGCAAACTCACGGACATCTGCATGCCAGTCAACTTGTGTAGTTGTTCTTCAATCGAAGCGGGCATTTCTGTGCCGAAGCCGAAATTAAAAAACGGGACCCGGTTTCGGTTGAGATGCTCCCACATCGCCCCCGCTTCATTGTAATCTTCTGGATTCACCACTGCGCTGGAGCCATTGACATAACGTCTTCCGGGCGCGCTGCTGAAAATGTTTTCCTGAATGTGCGACTTGGCGTTGACCTCCACCCATTCGTTGGGATAAACGCCAACGATCCACCGATGTCCGGTGTTCGATTGATCGGAGTCGCAGTAAAAATTATCGCTGATTGCATATTGGTCGGCCAGCGCCTGGTGATTGGGGGAGACATCCACGTTCGACAGTTTCAAACTGTTATTCTTGTTTGCGAACGTCATTTTTTTGCCAATATCGGTAATGGTAGGATCTCCGTTCACGTTGGGGCGTTGGCCGAACATCTGATCGAACGTGCGGTTCTCCTTTACGATGAAAACAATGTGTTGAATGGGGCTTTTACGCAGGCGCGGCGCAGCGGGCAGGGGATTGCGGCCATCATCAACGACTTCGCGCAGGGAATAGGTATGGTCGATGACCTGTTGTGTGTAGGTCTTGAGTTGACCGACATCTGGCGTGGAAACGATTTGGAAAGTTCCTTGCATGAGGTCCCCCGAATAAGCACCGCGCGACGGAGCCACGAACCCGCGTCCGCCATTCGGACCGGAACCCAAGCCTTTTGCGCTCGCGATGAACAGTTGCTTGCCATCTTTGGAAACCTCGACGAAGGCACAAAACCAACCGGCAGGAATGTATCCTTCCAGCTTGCGTGTTTTTAGATCCACCACCGCCACGGCATTTAAACCGGCGCACGCCACAAAGAGGCGCGTTTCATCCGGGCTAAGGCACAAACCGAAGGGCAGCACGCCGCGCAATTTTTCCAATCGCGCTACTTTCAGCTCGATGTGACCAATGATTTCGCCGGTGTCGGGATCAATGATGGAAATGTCGTCGTTAGTCGCATTAGAAACGTAAATATATTTTTTACCGACGACGAGCGAACTCGGACTGGCACCACCAATCGTCGTAATATCATCGCGTTCCACACCGACGAGATAGCCGGTCTTGATCTTCTTTTCCACCTGGCCGGTGATCAGATTGACTTTAAATACCGACATGGCATCGGGATGGTTTGGGTTGCCCAGACCGGGAATTTTCTTGCCATCGATGACAACGCCTTCCTCCGCTTCTTTGGAAGGAATACCATAAGCCGGAAACGACAGGCCGGACGTCGCACGATTCGTTCGCGTAACTCCCGGCAGTAACGGATATTCAAACATCCCGACATTGGAAACCCAGGCAGACTGTCCGTCGCGCGATAGACAAATGCCGAATGGACTGCGCCCCACCCGGACGGACTGCACCACTTTATTCAGCCGTAAGTCCACCGTCACCATTCGGTAATTGAATTGATCGATGGCATATAGTTTTTTTCCATCCGTGCTTAGCACAAAGTCGCCAATGAAACTGTCGGCAAAGCCATCACCATTGATGGAAATGGAATTCACCAAAGCACGCGTTTTGAAATCAACGATTTTTATGCGCCCTTCATTCGCACTGCCGTAATAAAGCAATTTGCCGTCGGGCGACAACGCGCAACCCATATAAGTGCCGGTGCCCTCCTTGTAGGCCGGTTTAGCGCCGTAAGCCGGGATGCGCTGGCTGCTGATGGAGTTGCCCAAAGCCAGGATTTCGACCGCGTCGCGATTAACCAACACCGCAGCAGATTCGTCGGGACTGATGGTCATCCCCCAGTTGTAAGATTGAGTGAGAAAGAGTTTCCCCGCTGGCTTGACGACGCGCCCGTTGATCAGGACGGCCTGGTTGGCTTTTATCGAAGGAAAAACATCAATGACCGGTGGCTCGAAGATCGTGACTTTCTTTTGTGCCGCGAAGGCGGAGCCGCTGAATCCGAGCGAAAACATTAAAACATTTAGCGCGGTTACGATTATGGATTGCATGGTTGTTTTAGGATTTGATTGCGGAAATCTGAGCCAACATTCCTGTGCAGTCGCCCTCTATTGGGCTGGTCCGTCTCGCTTCATTGCCGAGAGAAACTGGCGCGTCCCATTCTGGACAAAGGGCAATGCATTCATCGATCTGGTGAGGGCCGTTTGCGCAATTTATGAAAAGCATATCATTTTTCTTCGTTGGTTGTAGCTCGCTATTTCTTTCCGTCCAGTCAATTCCGATTTTCCGCTCAGCAATTCGGTTCGAACGCCTTGCAACGCCGTTTATAATTAACAAAAATTTCTTTCCATTGAACAAGTTGAATGCTATAAAAGAATAAATCGTTTACCCAACCGCACATTAAATGAGTCTTATCAGGCAGAATTTTGTAAAGCGATTGTTAGAAATGAAAAAACCAGAAAAAAAGCACCGCCAGCTAATAATGAAAACCCTCTCCCGAGGCCGTTTCGTCCGTTCCCAGAAAGCTTTCACTTTAATCGAGCTTCTGGTTGTCATTGCCATTATTGCCATTCTGGCGGGACTGTTGCTGCCCGCGCTGGCTAAAGCCAAGGAAAAGGCCAAAGCCGTCCAATGTATGAACAATCTGAAGCAAATCGGCCTCGCCGGTAAGCTTTATGCGGATGATAACAGGGATTCCTTTTTTCATTTAGGGGGTGGCGGCATGCCCAACAATGGACAATGGTTTTTGAATCCTTCTTCGACTGTAATCCTTCCCCAGGATCACGAAAAGGCCTATTGGGCGATTGGTTACTATCAGTATTATGGGAAGAACCGGAGAGTTTTCCGTTGCCCTGCTTCACTCCACCCGGACGAATGGCGTGACGACGGTCTGTCTTACCCACGAGAGTTTTGGGAAAATTCAACATATGGGATGTGTCAGTATCTTCTTAGGGCGTTCGACCCCAAACTGGAATCTTCTTTGAAGAAAGTCACCAGCTATAAAAATCCAACCCGAATGATTTTTTGCCAGGATGCCGCTGAGCAGAACATGGAAGGAGACGCGGACAGTATCGGCCTTTTTCCAGGTAATGGTTCAATCCTGACTCAATGGATCGGCTCGGGCCCAGCCAATGGCGGAACGTATGGCGGACTCTCTGGATTATATAACCGATACCACTTCGACTTGGAATGGTACCGCCACAACAATGGCAACCAAACTGCATGGGTAGATGGGCATATTTCTCGAATAAGATTTACGGGTCTCAAAGTCGGTATTGATTATCGACATTATACTGGGGTCGAACCCCTGAACCCCGTACCGTAACGAAGAAACCGTAACTTTGCATGATCTATATTCGCAAAAAGATAATCGGGCTGGCTTGCATTCTATCGCTGCTGTTCAGCGTGGGTTGTGACCAGAGCAGTACCCCGCCGAAGCCATTAACGGCGGAGGAATTACCGGCGGCCCTTGAAAAGGCTTTTAGCAAAGCCAAGCCAGAGGCCAAAGGCTTGGCCACTCAGATTATTGCCTCAGTTCAAGCCAAGGATTATCCAAAGGCTTTCCTTGACCTGCAATCCTTGCTTGGCAAGCCGGACCTTACCCAACAACAGGTGAGCGTGACTTCCAGTGCCTTGCTTACCGCAAATACTCTGCTGCAAGCCGCCCAGGCCCAAGGCGACTCCAAGGCCACCGAAGCCATTAAATTTAACAGGGAGACCAAATAAATTTTGAAATCACGACTCTGCTAGGTTGTTATGAATGAACCTCGATACTTTTAAATCCATACGAATGCCGCAAAAACACAGTAACATCAACCCCAAGTAACAAAACATGTAATGAAAACAAAAAACATCCTAAAACTGGCCGCCGTCGCGGCGTTGTGCCTCGGTGCCAACATAAGCCAGGCACAAATTACAAACAGCCTCGTAGTCCATATGACTTTCGACGGCAAGAACCTCGCAGGTAACTACAGCAACACAGTTGCCAACAGTATTGAAGGAACGCCGGTGGGTGCGCCTACCTCCGTAACCGGCAAGATTGGTAGCGCTGTGGCGCTGACGGTTGATGGAGTCAATTCCATCAACAACTACGTGACGTTAGGTTATCCTGCGGAACTTCAATTCGGATCGGTTTCCGCCAGCACCGCCACGGACTTCAGTATCGCTTTCTGGTGCAACTACAGTAACCAAGTGAGTGATCCGGTATTTATTGGCAGCCAAAACTGGGGTAGCAGCCAGAACCCAGGTTGGGGAATTTACATGCAATCTGGTGGCAATTTTCGTGTTGTAACCAAAGATGATTCCGGCGACAACACGCACAGATCATCAATTACTCCCGCCAATCCGGGTGCCCTCCTGCGGGATGGCACTTGGCATCACATTGTTGTGACTTATGGGCGACTAAGCAGTATGTCGATCTACAAGGATGGCACTTTGCTTGCGACTACTCCTCTCAGCCAGACCACAGGCCTAATTGATACGGGGGGGGTTCTTGCCCAGAATATCAACATAGGTCAGGATGGTACGGGCTTTTACCAATCCTCCAGTTTCAATATGACTAACCTGCTGATGGACGACCTTGGCATCTGGCGGCGGGAATTGAGCGGCGGTGAAGTAGGCGCAATCTTTAATGCGGGACTTGGCGGCACAAACATTTCCAAGGTGCCCACCATCGTGAATCCCTTTGTAAAATCCACAATTCCAGCGTTGGCTGCTACAGCCGTAAGCCCTTCTACGCCTATCACGGTAGTCATCACTGATGGCGCCAAATCCCTGAATAACGCGTCTGTTGTTCTGCGGGTGAATGGATCTGTCGTGCCGACTACCATCACCAAGGTGGGGTTGGATTCGACCATTACCCACACACCAACTTCCCTCTGGCCCTCCGGTGCCAATACGGCAACTATAATTTTTGCTAACAGTGGTGCGCCGATAGTGTCAGTCACGAATACCTGGACTTACACCGTTGCTCCTTATACAACTTTGGCTCCCGGCCTGAAAGTTACAGCCGACACCTCCCTGCCCGGATTCAAATGGAATATTTTCGCCAATCAGGGCAACACTACCCCAAGCAATGCGCGTGCTGAAGCAGCCCTTGCAGGGGTTCTCAAAGAAGTTGACGGCGTGACTCCTTTGCCAAATAATGCTAATCCAGCCGCGCAAGGCGTCGCCTTGGCCCCTGCAAGTGCCCCCAGTCCCGGCAACGCGCCGGTCAAGTTCGATATTGCAGGCGTTCTCAACGTGGACAGTGCAGCCGGCAGTTTGGGCAACTTCCAGCCTGATGGGCAAATGCCTGGTCTTCCGGCTACGGACGCATCGACCGATGGCGTAGCTGCGGAAGCGATCACTTATATCAATCTTCCCGCAGGACTCGTTACCATGGGCGTGAACAGCGACGATGGATTCCGCACTGTGGTAGGATTAGTACCACAGGACGTAGTTGGTAGCATCCGGGTCGGTGAATTTGATGGGGCCCGGGGCAACGCTGACACCCTCTTTTACATGTCGGTCCAGTCCGCCGGTGTTTATGCCTTCCGTACTACGTGGCAAAACGGATCTGGCCCTGCCAACATCGAGTGGTTTACAATGAATGGAACCAACAAGGTGTTGGTCAATAATACGGGCGGTGGTGGCCTCGCGTCCTATCGTGCTCTCACTACTCCTATTCCTCCCTACGTCAAGTATGGCAGCCCCGAGCCAACGCAACGGGTGCTCAACCAGTCCAGCCGCTCACTCGTGGTTATCCTTTCCGATGGCACGACTGCTTTGAATGACAGTTCGATCGTGCTTAAGGTGGACGGCAGCGTCGTCACCCCGACCAAGGTGCGTTCCGGAAGCCTGGTTACTCTGACCTATACGCCAACCACCCTGCAATTCCCGGGTGACCAACATTTGGCAGAGGTGACCTTCAGTAACGTGGGTGGCAGTTTCACCACTACGGAAAGATGGAGCTTCTTCAATCTGTTGAACATTGTTCTCCCAACGCCGGTGCTGACTGAGAACTTCGACTCTACCGCCGAGGGTAGTGTGCCCACCGGCTGGGTCGAGTTGAACTTCACCGACTGTTCGGGTGCATTCTGCGCCACTCCAGGTCTGAACTTGGACAACCTCAATTCGGATACTTACAAGGCTTGGGTTGTGGTTGCTCGGACTCGACTGGAAACACTCAAAAGCCGCATTTTCAACGTTGCGCCCGGCCAGACGGTCAATGGTGTGGAAGTAACGGTGGACACCTTGACCACGGGCAACTTGCTCTACGCTGAGACCGATGTGCGTGACGACGATCAGGTGCAGTTTCTAAAAACGTCGGCCTTCAACCTCTCCGCTGTCAACAACCCGGCGCTCTCGTTTGGCAGTCTTTACGAGCAGAACCAGGACAACATCGGCGCGGTGGAATATTCCGTGGATGGCGGGATTTCCTGGTTGCCGGTCGTTTATTACATTGATCAGGCTGATGCCGGCGGTGACATTCGCTTTAACGCCGACACCAGCGTAGATGCGGTCGCCACCTTGACTGGTGCAAACGGAGACACTGCTACTTGGATTGATGCTGGCGTCCCGAAGGGTGGCAATTACGGCGACGCAATCGCCGCCCCGATCACGCAGGCCTTGGGCCGGTTTATCTACCCACGGGTCAACGACAATTCCACGATTGACAAGCGTCTCGAAATATTCCGCCTGCCCAGTGCCAGTCACAAGTCCGACGTGCGTCTGCGCTTCGCACAAATTGGCACCGGAAGCTGGTATTTCGGTGTAGATAACCTCGCATTCTACGATGTCGCCGCACCGGTCACGCCCAGCCTTAGCATTGCCAGTGGAATCAGCGGCACCAGCCTCTATTGGACCGGCACCGGCACACTTCAGGTAGCTCCATCGGTCACTGGACCATGGACCGTTGCACCAAGCCAAGCCAATCCACAGAGCGTTTCAGTAAGTGGAACAGGTAGTTTCTGGCGCATCGGACCTCCCTAATCCACATCGGTCTAGTTTGCACAAAGGCCGGGCCGAAAGGCTCGGCCTTTTTATGTTTAAGACTGGAGAATCCAAGAGGACAACTACTCGGTACCGACTATGCCAAGACGGGTAACTTTTGAAACTTAAACAACAAAAATGTTTTGTTTAACTCGAACTCCGAAATTGAAATGGGTGGCAGGCACGGTCTCACGACATGGGTAACAGTTTGATCTCACGACATGGGTTGCACTTTTTTGGTGGGCAGGGTTCTAGGACGGGAGGCTGGACGCATACCCGCCGGGTCGCTCTGATATAACAACCCGATCAATTGCGTCCCCAAATACACTTCAAGGAGACCGGGGTTGATGGGTTTGAGGCCGACGGTCTGGCCGACAAATGCCCGGCCAATGAAGCGGAAACGTCCCTGCCATTTGATGTCGCCATGAAAGACCACGCGCCGCCTCAACCAACTGTCAGGATAGATCAAGGCTGGAAGCTGTTTGGGAAAACGCCGGGCACTGGCGTGATAATGTTTGGCTGGCACTTGCTGTCCCAGCGCTTCGTGCGGACGAATCCGGTTGTAGTAATGCAGCCAGCGTGTGCTGCGGGCTTGCTGGCCTTGCGGTGTCCGGGCGGGCGGACAGACCACTTCGCGTTTATAGACACCGTGCATCTGTTCGTGAGCGGCGTTGTCTTCCGGATGCGCGCGCCGGATAAACTCCACGGCAATCCCCAGACGCAGC
>JBKJOA010000153.1:0-9751 GCA_046593365.1 Limisphaerales bacterium | reverse complement strand
CTGCCGTCCACTAAAAAACAAGAAAGAAAAACTATGAACCTAATATCACCTGTTCTCGCAAACTTTTATTGGATAGGCGGAGGCTCAGTCGGCCTCGTGATCCTGATTGTTCTCATCGTGCTGTTGGTTCGCCGCTAAACCTGCACCATAAGACCCCGTAATTATTCCATCTCATCCCGCTTTACGTGTTGCGGTGAGATGTAGGGGATGAAGAGTGGAATCACTTTTTAAGCGCGTGCTTGATCGCGCTGAGCAAACGCGTTTCGCTGCCGGGTTCGATCCAGCACCAGTCGCCGAGATTGGTATCGCGTTCGGCAATGTGTTGTTCGGTCGGAATATAGCCAGCGGGAGCGTCTCCGTAACCCGCTACGCAAACGAAACTATTCGGACGCATCCGTTGCGCAGCGAGCTGGAATTCAACATAAGCTTCTCCGGGCAAAAGCAGAATGGTGGCAAACCCAAAATCGAGCGCGGGAATCTGCAATGGAATACCGTCGCCAACTCTTTTGCGCCAACTCAAACCCATCGCAGCGAGGCATTGCTGAAACGGTTTGGTCGCATGAGTGAGCGAGTTATCCAAATCCGATTTCGAGAACCCGGCGCTCTCACGCGGCTTCAATTCCAGTGGGGTCACACGATAGTCAGAATGGTCCACCGGCTGTCGTTTGGTGTTCTGCCATGCCTTTTTCATGGCGCGATGCAGGCGCTCGGCGAGGAGAGCGCGGTTTTGCGGATCGCCATTGTTGTATTTGCCTGCGGTTAAATTACCACTGCAACCGGAACAATAAATTTGTTTTGTCCCAGGCGTTTCAGCCTGGCGACGTCGCCGCGCCAGACCGGGGAAATCCGCGGAGACTTCGCCGCTACCATAGTAACTCATCGGATGAACCGCGAAAAAATTCAGCGCAATAACCGCCTGGTCACCACTCCAAAAGGTCAGCGTCTTAAGCCATGGATCGGTCAAACCTTCGTCCGCCTCAATCGCCACGGGATTTTTCGTGCTGCTGGTGCGATCGAAACGCACTTCACCGCCCGGTGTGACGTAACGTCGGTTGGAAGAGACCTTCTCGACGCGCGCTTCACCGCTACCGATGTGGGTAAGAACGCGCGTTGTGCTCAAGGATTTTCGCAGAGCGGCGGCGACGTTTTGCACCGCGCGTTCGTGGTACTCCGGGTCGCAAATTGTCCCGGCGAGATTCTTTTCGCGAAGAATGCGTTCGGCGGTAAGATCCGCAATGGGAGCATCGTGTTGGTGAAGCGCCATGACCATGACACGATCTGGAGTGGTCCACGCGGCAGCGGCGAGCACCTTTTGCCAGCGCGCGTAGGCGTCATTGCGAATTTCGCACCAATCCACTGCGACGAATACGACCGGCGCTTCCGGTCCCAACAAAACAAAACCGTGTGCCTCCAGCGGGTCTGCGACCGTCGTCGATAACCACGCGCCGCCCATCATTCCGATTCCGGCAGGTGGCGTGACATCCGCACTGAAGGTGGAAAGCCGTAGCGACTTGCGTTGGTGAAAAGCAGCGCAAGAAGACAGCAGTGCGCCGCCGGGAATCGCCAAAGCCAGTTGCCCCAACATTCGACGTCGGGAAATTAAATTCTGTTTCATAGTCGGTTTTGCGCACATGACATCCTGATGCCTATATTAGAACGACAAAGCGTTGCGCTTGCAGCTTTTATCTCAATCCCATGCGCGGCTTACGGTAAAATCTGTTATTTCATTTGCCGCATAATCCTAGAGAACAATCAGGCTCGCTCCGCCTTGTGCCACGTTGGATTTCATCGGTTTGTAATATCGAATAGAACAATGAACAAAAACGAAAGGCACTTATGAAGAGTCAGATTATGATCGTCACATTGGCAATTGGTTTGATGACGGGATGCGCCACGCGCGAAAACAGGACGGCGTCGGATGGAACGCTCCGCAATGGCAAAGGTTCGGAACCCATGCTGAATGAAGCCGCCGGATCTGGGCCTGCCACGGGCACAAAGTTCAGCGAACTGCCAGCGGCGGTGCAGAACACGATTCGCGCCCATGCGCCGAATGCAAAGGTTGCGGACATCGACAAGGAAACGCGGACCGGTCGCGTAGTTTATGAAGTGCAATTCTCGGAACCAGGAGTAAACCCAAAGATGCACATCGCTGAGGATGGAACCATAATAGAATCCGATAAATAATTCGGCAAACTACTCGCGAGCGGCGGTTCACCCGAATCGCCGCTTTTTCTTTGACCGCCGCACGGCCGCAGAAGTTCGCAGTAACGATCTCCTTTTTGTTCCGCCTACGAGGTAAGACCGGTTTCTTTGAATCGGCGAAGTCATAACATATGAAAGACACGCTGGCTCGATGGAGCGTGATCCCCGAAATACCCGACGGAACCGTTATGTGTTCATGGCGTGAAAAGCGGGTCTATTTTTTTTGAGCGCTTTTGCCGTCAGATGTTAGGTGAGGTGTGTTTTCCAATACCGTCCGGACGTCTTCGATGTTTTCCCGGATTTCACCCACCTGAGGATGCACCTCACGAATGAGTTGATGTTCTTCTTCAGAAAGCCTTTCAATTCGCCGGCCTTGCTCTCCTAACTGATCAAGAAGTCGGTTCTGTTTGGAAGAAATCTGATACATCCAGATAAAACAAACGGCCCAGCACAACGTTCCAATGATCGCTAATGACAATGAAAGCCAACCGTTTTCCATGTCACAAAATCACTCAGTCAAGCCCAGGACGCAATAGGACTTTAATGGGTAGAAATAAACCGGATGAATTCCCCCTTGCGTCCCTCACTCTTGCTCGTTATTTGTTTGCGCTCGATTTTATGAATTACAAATTTGCTCAACGCGCGGCATCGCTGACACCCTCGATTACTTTGGTAATCGATTCCAAAGCCAAACAGATGAAGGCCGAGGGCATCGACGTTGTCGGGTTTGGCGTGGGCGAGCCGGACTTCGATACACCCCAACATATCAAGGACGCGGCAATCAAAGCGCTCAACGAGGGGTTTACCAAATATACTCCGGCGAGCGGAATCCCTGAGTTGCGCCAGGCGGTGGCGGATAAATTTAAACGCGAGAACGGGCTGAATTATAAACCGTCGCAAATCATCATCTCCTGCGGCGGTAAACATTCCTGCTACAATATCATCATTGCCCTCTGCGAAGCGGGCGACGAAGTCATCATTCCGGCACCGTATTGGTTGAGCTATCCTGAAATGGTTAAACTTGCGGAGGCAACTCCCGTCATTCTGCAGACGAGCGACAAAACGGAATTCAAAGTCACTCCGGAACAATTGCGCAACGCCATCACGCCTCGCACTCGTTTGTTTATTTTAAATTCGCCGAGCAACCCGACCGGCTCCGTTTACACCCGTGACGAAATCAAAGCGCTCGGCGACATCTGCGTGGAAAAAGGAGTGCTGATTCTCAGCGACGAAATTTACGAACACCTTCTTTACGACGGAGCGACTCACACCAGCGTGGCGAGTTTTTCGCAAGCGCACTACGAACACACCATCGTCGTTCACGGATTTGCCAAAGCATGGTCGATGACCGGCTGGCGTTTGGGTTTTCTCGCCGCGCCGGAGCCGATCGCCAACGTAATCGACGCCATACAAAGTCACAGCACGAGCAATCCAACCTCCTTTGCGCAAAAAGGGGGCGTGGCCGCGCTGACTGGTTCGCAGGATCATTTGAAAATCTGGATGGCGGAATTCGCGAAACGCCGCTCTTACGCTCACGAAAAATTGAACAGCATTCCGGGAATCTCCTGTGTGAATGCGAAGGGCGCATTTTATCTTTTCCCAAACATTGCCAGGACCGGGCTGAAGTCTGTGGATTTTTGCGCCAGACTTTTGGAACAAGAAAAAGTGGCAGCGGTGCCGGGAATCGCTTTCGGCGCGGACGATTACGTCCGTATCAGCTACGCCACCAGCATGGCTAATCTACAAAAGGGCTGCGAACGGATCGACAAGTTTGTCCGCAGTTTGGCGAAATGATTCGTGGCGGATGGGGCAATAGTGTTTGTTGGCTTCATTGCGCGTCGGATTTGTTCCAGGCTACTTCGGATTCGATTTGCATCGGGAACGAAGCTTCGTAAAGTCGCTGCGTGTATTCATGTAGCTGTTTCCGTTTGAAAACATTGGCGAGCCTTGCCCTTTCATTTCTGCTGGCGTTCGCCTCGACGGCAGAATCAAAAAACCTCCCATCGTTCGACGAAATGACGAAGTCCAAGCTTGATGTTTGGGGCGAGGCGGCCATGCGCGAACCCAACGGAGCGAGTTACGAATTTTTTGAAAAGCTTTTGCCGCCGCCCCGATACGTCAACGCGGATTTTCGTTTCTACCCAATTGTTTTCAGCGCACCCAACTCGAAGGTGAAGGCGCGTTTGATTTCCAATGGCAGCGGCGTGAATCTCGCGGGCGGCACCAGCGCATGGGTCGATAACGGCACGCCGATTCTTTTCCGCGTCGGGCCGGATGCGGGACTCTTCGGATCTCAGTTGGAACGACTCGAACATCCCACGCTCGAGGAAGGTTATTTACCCATTGCGACCATCCGCTATTTGCATTCCACCCCAATTCAGGCGGGTGGCAATATTCCGCTGGACCAAAAACGCATTGAACGTGACCCGGAGATTTATCAACTCGAAGCATTCGGCAGTGTTGACCCGACGCTGTCCGAGAACGGCGTGGTGTTCGTGAAATTTTCACTCGCACAAGGCAGCAACGGCGTCATGACGGTCGATGTCGATGCCAAGTCGCCCGTGAAATTCGCCAACGGCAAAGCCACCGACGAGAAAGGCAAAGTGCTTGCTTACTTCGACAAGTCCTGGGCGATGGAGCGGGGTGCGATTCGCGCAAAACTCGGCGGAAACAAATTTGCGTTGATGGCGATTCCCACGAAGCCGTTGGATGATGGGAAACCGGCGATTACAGTTGATGCTGCGAGTTATCAAAGCCAACGCGAGGCATGTGCGACGCTGTGGAAAAAGACTTTGGCGCAAGGGATGAACGTTGAGACGCCCGAGCCGATGGTCAACAATGCATGGCGCAATTTACTGATCCAGAATTTCGAATTGATCAACGTGGATCGCATTCATTACAGCCACGGCAATCAATACGACAAAATCTACGAGGCTGAAGGAAGCGACGCGACCCTGGCCATGATGGTGTGGGGTTTTGAAAAGGACGCGAAACGGTTGATGGTTCCGATGTTGGACTTCACGCGCAAAGGTCTGGAATATCATCAAGCCGGTTTCAAGTTGAACGACGTTTGCCGTTACTACTGGCAAACGCGGGAGGCGTCGGTCATTAAGGAATTTCGCCAGTGGCAAAAGCCCGCGCGATATAGCACGGGGCCGAAGGAGGTCGTTTCTGGCTGGGAAAGCGAAGCGAAGCGGCTCGACGAACATCGCACGGGCGAACACGGATTATTTCCCAAGGAACAATATTGCGGCGACGTGAGCACGCCTGTGCAAACGCTCAACGCCAACTCGAAAGCGTGGCGCGCGTTGCGCGATATGGCAACCGTTCTCGCGGAAGTGGGAGAACAAACCGAAGCGAACCATTATGAAAAGGTCGCGCGGGCATTTCGCAAAACCGTTCTTACCGCCATTGAAAAAAGCGCTGACCATTCCACCACACCGCCATTTGTGCCAATTGCGCTTTACACAAATGAACCGCCGCACAGCCCTATTTGTGAAACGCGCATCGGCAGTTATTGGAACATCATTATTGGCTACACGATTGCGAGTGGCATTTTCCCCGTGGGTAGCGCGGAAGAAAATTGGATTCCGCATTACCTCGAACAACACGGCGGACTCTCGATGGGAATGCTCCGTGCCGGCGGACAAGAAAATACTTTCTGGAACACCGAATACAAAATCAATCCGCTTTACGGCACTCGCTACGCGCTCGACGTTTTGCGCCGCGATGATCCCGAACGCGCGTTAGTCAGTCTTTACGGAATGCTGGCGCAAGGTTTCACGCGCAACACCTTCATCGGCGCGGAAGGTTGCGCACTTAAACCGCTCGATGAAGGCGGACGACTCTTTTATTGCCCGCCAAACACCGCTGCCAATGCTCATTTTCTTTCCATGTTGCGCGACGTGCTGGTTCAGGATTCTGACCTCAACGACGATGGCAAACCGGACACGTTGCGACTCGGATTCGCGACCCCGAAACGTTGGTTGGAAGATGGCAAAGGTTACAAAATTGAACGCGCGCCTACGGCGTTCGGGGCCGTGTCGGTGAGCATGCAATCCAAATTGAGTCAGGGCGAAGTCGTGGTGGATGTGCAATTGCCTGAACGCAATTCTCCGGAGAAAATTTTCTTACGCGCGCGGGTGCCGGACGGTTGGAAAGTTGTCTCCGCCGAAATTATTTCCGCTGAAGCAATTCCTCATCCGCCGTTTAAAATCGATGAAAAGGGCACACTCGACATTTCATCACTCAAAGGGAAAAAAACGATTCGGTTTGCGGTGAATAAGAATTAACGCTTCAACAATTCATCAACGCGGACAAATTCGTAGCCGCGCTTTTGCAATTCATCCAGCAACGCGCCGAAACGTTCATGCATTTTGTCGGTTCGCTTTGGCCCAACGCCAAAGTGGAGTAATAAAAGAAATCCATTCAGCCCTTTCGGATCTTCCTGCTCTTTCTTGAGAATGCTGTCGTAGATGATTTGAGATGAAACAAAATTCTTCGCATCATCTTCAGTATAGTCGGCGTTGGAGCGCGTGCCCGGGGTGAAGTTGATCAGCGTCAATCCAAGCTCGCGGCTCCATGAAACGATCTCTTCGTTGTAATGTTCGTAAGGCGGGATCCAGAACTTCATTTGCTTTCGCTTCACCCCAACCCGCTTGATTTTCTGAAGATTGTTCTCGAGATCTTTGATAAAGAATTCTTTTGTAACCAATGTTGTTTTGAGGCCGCTCCAGGGGCAGTAGAGCGGATGCGTGTCTGAATGAGGTCCCAAATAATGACCTTCTCGTAACAGACGGCGGGCGAGCAATTTATTTTCGGCATTGGTGAAAAAATCTCCAGTGAAGAAGAACGAAGCCTTCGCCTGATGTTTCTTCAGTTGATCGAGAATGATTGTGCCGCCTTCGGCAAATCCGCCCGACGTGAACTCCAGCGCGATCTGCCTTGTATTTTTCGGACCACGGATTATTCCGCCTTCCCGGAATTCGAAATCATGGGTTGCGCCGAGACTGGCAAAACACGCCGCCATGAGACCGACCGCCAAACAGATTATTTTCATTCTCCCGCCCTTACAGCCGGGCGCCGATGCCAGAGGTAAATTGGCAGGCCGACGGCAATTAGAATGAGTCCCGCTATGGATTCGACCCGACTGGTCATCACCGTGTTGACGAGCAACCAAATCGCCACCAACACAAAAAGGAGCGGAACGACCGGATACCCAATCGTGCGATACGGACGAGACGCGTCCGGCATCTTTCGGCGAAGAACGAAAACGGCGACGCAACACGCCGCATAAAAAATCATTCCCGCAAAAACAACTCCCTCGGTCAATTGATCGAACGTCGCGGACAGAGAAAGCAAACTCGCCCAGATTCCTTGCATGATAATCGCCGCGACCGGCACGGCACTTTTGTCATTTAATTTTGCAAATCGCGCGAAGAACAAGCCGTCTTTCGCCATCGCATAAGGAATGCGAGCGCTGGTCAAAATCGATCCGTTCAACACGCCGATGACTGAAAGCAAGACCGCCACCGAAACGAACTTCGGGCCGTATTCGCCGAGAAAACTTTGCGCGGCTTTGCTGACCACGGGGAGGCTGTTCCCATGCAATGATGAACTTGCTGTCTTAATTTCCGAAAACGGTAAGGCGTAGAAGTAAGCCAGGTTGATCGCTCCATAAACGAAAATGACGATCGTCATACCGATAAAAATTGCCCAGGGAACGTTGCGCCCGGGATTTTTCACTTCGCCGGCGACCATCGGCATGTTGTTCCAACCGTCGAATGCCCACAAAGCGCCAAGCATCGCCGCGCCAAATGCCGAGAAGCCGCACCACCCCGCCGCTCCTTCTGGCGCACGAAAGTTTTCCCACGTTGCCGTCGGTGCAAAGAAAAAAACACCGATGACAATGGCGATGATTCCCAAGACTTTTCCAAAGGTGAGGAGGGATTGAATTCGTCCACCGAAGACGACGCGCATGCAGTTAAGTGCGGAAAAGAATAAAATGATTCCGACCGCGACGATTTGTTTGATGCCGAATTGCCAGTCGATTTCTTTGCCGAACACTTGGAAAGTTTTTTTCATCCAGACAGCGTCCAACGGCACGACCCCGGAAAGAAACAACGCGAAGGCCACGCCAAAGCTCGCGATAGAACCCGTCGAGCCGATGATGATTCGCATCCAACCGAAAAGGAATGCGGGCAAATTTCCGTAGGCCTCGCGGAGATAAACGTATTCGCCCCCGGCTTTGGGAAGCATTGCGCCGAGTTCGGCATAAGTGAGCGCGCCAGCCAGCGACAAAATTCCCGCCGCGAGCCAAGCGAGCAAAACCAATTCGGGCGAGCCAACAGCTTGCGCCATTTTCGCGGTTTTTAGAAATACACCAGTGCCGATAATCGTGCCGACCACAAGCGCAGTGGTGTGGCGCAAAGTGAGACCGCGAATGAGTTCGTTTTTTTGGTCGGGCATAAAATTTAGATGTTTGGGTGGCACCGTGCCACCAGCGCAGTTGCAACCCGCGCTGCGTTTGCATATTAACCAAACATCATTCGACAGATAATGATTGAGGCGATTACGCCCACCGCATCCGCGAACAGACCGGCGGCGATGGCATGGCGCGTGCGACGAATTGCGACCGCCCCGAAATAAACCGCAATCACATAAAAAGTGGTTTCGGTGCTGCCATAAACTGTAGCGGCCATTCGGGTGATTATGTCGTCTGGCCCGTGCACTTTAATCAGGTCGCCCAAAATTGCTTGCGAGCCGCTTCCGCTCAACGAACGCATGATCGACATCGGCAAAAGTTCGGGAGGAAAATGAATCGCATCCAACAATGGTTTCAGCCCTTTCTGCAAGAGATCGATTCCGCCCGCCGCCCGGAACATTCCGATGGCAAAAAGAATCGTCACGAGATAGGGAATAATTCTGACGGCCACGTTAAACCCGTCCTTGGCGCCTTCGACGAATTCTTCGTAAACTTTTATTTTACGCGCCGCACCGTAGAGAGGGAAAAAAGCGAGCATGAAGGGAATGGCCATTTTGGAAGTGGCGTCAAAAAAACGAACCAGGACGGTTTGTGTCCGTTGGATTTCGGTCGGCTCAAAACCGAAGCTTTCGGGAAACGCGAGGATGAAAGTAAACAGCACCGAACAAAGGAAAAGAAGTGTGAGACTGATTCGTCCCCATGAGGAAACTGGCGACGGTTCCACCCAAACTTCGTCTTCAATTTCGTCGTTCTTTCCTACGGCATCTGAGGCCGTTGCGTTTGTTGCAATAACCGGCGCTCGAAAAATTCGCCATTTCTCCATGACTTTTGCCGCAAAAATTCCGGCAAACGTTGCAAATAAAGTCGCAAGAAAAGCCGTGCTGATGATGGCCGTTGGATTTTTTGATCCAGCCGAGGCGAGCATGGCAATCGCAGTGGCAGGCACGAGTTGAACCGAGCCGGTGTTGATCGTCAAAAACGTACACATCGCATTGGAAGCAGTGCCAGGATGCGGATTAAGTTTCTCCAAATATTTCATCGCCTTGATTCCCAAAGGAGTCGCCG
>JBKJOA010000301.1:0-6348 GCA_046593365.1 Limisphaerales bacterium | reverse complement strand
TCCGCGCCGCTTGTGCCCATGAGATGCACCATGACGCGCGCCATAAGGCGAACAATTTTTTGCAAAATGCGGTAGTGATACAGCACGGTAAAAAAGGCGGAGACGAAGAGAATCGGTGGGAGTGCCTTGAACGCGAAAATGAACATGAATTCCTTGCCGGGATTCAGGGCGATATCACCCGGCCGCGCGAGATTGCCAAAAACAAATTCCGCGCCCTTGTCCGAGAAGCTGATGAAACTGACCACAACAACTTTCGCCGCCTCAAACCCTTGATGGACGATGGGCACTTTGAGAACAAGTACCGCGAGCGCAATTTGCAGGGCGACGCCCCAACCGATGGTTCGCCAGTTCACGGCGCGAAGGTTGGCTGAAAACATGGCAACCAAGCCGAAGAAACAAAAAATCCCCGCAAAAGCCTGTCCCCTCACGCCAATTCTTTCTTGTAGGGCAAACGCGCTATAACCGATGACAATAATTGCCAAACCGATGCTGAGTCGCCACACCAACGGCGTGGGTGGTTTGGAGGGGGGTTGGGGAGTTTCTGCTGAGGCCGCTTTGTCGTCAGCACTGGGTGGCGTCGGTTCGGAGGCCTGCATTGAGCAAGAATTTAAACTGGAATCAACCTGCGAGTCGAGTGTAAGTCGCTAATCGAGAAAAATGGAGCGAGCGAAGGGATTCGAACCCTCGACGTTTACCTTGGCAAGGTAATGCTCTACCAGACTGAGCTACGCTCGCTTCCGAAAGCGAACGAAAAATTACGGCAAACCCTCCCGATTGCAAGTCCTGTTTTCCAACACAACCAGTCACCAATGATGTTGTTGGAAAGCTCGTTTGTGTCGTCGGGGCCGTGCGGGAAATGCTTTTCCAGAGCCGACCCCGCTTTCTGAACCGCTTGGGTAATGGCTTCACTAAACAGTCCTTGCTTGAATAAATCCGACATGCCCGAGCTGATTTCCCCCCAGAAATTCTGGCCGCACTTTTCGTGAATGCCAATGTCTCCAATGTCACGGCGCTGCGCAAACCCGATTTGTCCACACAGAAGGTGACAGGACAGGAGTGAATCATTAAGCTCGCCCAAGTCATGCAAAAGAAAGTCACCATTTTTGTCCTTCTCGCTGTTGTTGCGCTTGCGGCCATTGTAATCGTGCAATCCAAACGCGCGACCAGCACCAAAGCCGAACTCACTGCCGCGCAGGAAAAATCAGAAGTCGCCGCGAACGCGGTTGAAGGCCAGAAGGAAACAATTGAGCAGCTTGAGAATCAGAAAAAATTAATGACTAAACATCTGCTCGAACTCGCTGCCCAACAGCAGGCGCAACAAACCTTATTGAGCAAGCAGGCCAACTCGCGCTCAAAAGCAGTAACTTTGGAAACCGCCGATTCCGCAGCAGAGCAAGGAGAATCGAAAGGCGGGTTTCTGGCGAAAATATTGCAAGATCCGGCGATGAAAAAGATGATTGGCGAACAACAGAAAGCAATGGTCGGCATGATGTATGGCCCCTTGATGAAAGATTTGAAACTTACACCGGAAGAGACCGAAAAGTTCAATGCACTGCTGCTCGATAATCAAATGAACGCCGTGAACAAAGGAGCCTCTTTAATGCAAGAGGGCGCGGATAAAGCAGCGCTCAGCCAGGAGCTGGCCGAGGATAAAAAACAGTTTGAGGCGCAGATGAAAGAGTTCCTCGGCGATGACCGGTATGCGCAATATGAAGATTTCACAAAAAGTTTGCCTGACCGCATGGCGTTGACGCAGTTGAAATCGCAATTCGGCGACAACCCGCTCAACGAGCAGCAAAGTTCGCAGCTTCTCACCTTGATGAAAGAGGAACGGCAACGCGCCTCCCCCCAGCCCACCGATAATCCGTTTGGCTCGGCTGACTTCAATACGGCGCTTTCGGAGGAAGCCATGAATAAATATTTCGCGCAACAAGAGCAGGCGAATCAGCAGGTTATCGAACGCGCCGTGGGTGTGCTTTCTCCTCACCAACAATTTGTCCATGCAACGTGCTGGAATGAACATGGCCAGAGCCATGATGGGCCATGAAAAGAATTCTCCGGGTACAACCACGTCAAAATAAACTTTGGCTATTTGGCCTCGGCCTTCGGTTGGAGCGATTTGAGCAGTGTGCTCAGTCGTTTCGCCCAGTGTGCCAAGTCGAAATTTTGCGGGTCGTCGTGTGCTCCTGGAATGCCTGCATCAATCGCCGCGTGAAAACCGGGAACCATCCATGTGCCGTGAGCCAGGCTCGCTGAGACGTAGAGCAACGCCAATCGATCCAACTGTTTGTCCGTGAAACCGGGCTTCGGCGCGATGGTGTCGTTGTGCGAATTTCCTCCGCGCTTGCTGCGACGTGGTTGCACCAGTTCGATGTGGACGAACAACCCCCGGCTTTTCTCCTTGAGAATTCGCGTCTCAAATTTCGTCGCACGCCACGGCACGACGAACGGATGCGGCGACGTGGATTCTCCCAGTCGCGTCACGAAAACATGCGCTACCGGCGTCTTCTTCCAGCGCTCCACGTTGTTCGGGCCCCAGGAAGGTTTGTTGATGTCGGGCGGAAACGGTTTATTGAGATAATTAGGCGCGCTGACATCGTGAATCACAAAATATTTCGCAGCCAAACTGTTTGTGATCGATCCGCCAAGATCTTCTTCTGCGATGTGATTCGTGCTTAGATATTTTTGAAAAATGGCTTTGTCTAAAGTCACTGGTTGTCCGATTAACTTCTCCAATGGCGCGGGTAATTTCGAGAGCGGTCTGCTGAGAAGGCCACCTTGTCTGACCCGGCGCAATAAACATTTTGCCTGTGCCAACGGCGTGCCCTCGAACGAAAGTTTTATCTCATCGAATGGACACGGCTTCTCCGTTCCGTGCGCCGACGCCGCGCCAATGCCCAACCCCAAAAGGAGCGTGAAAAACATCCTCGGAATCGTCGTGACCGCGAGTGTCTCCATGTGCTGGCGAATGAGTCGGTTCACGGCGCTGGTCTAACAACTCTTCCTCACCGCTGCTAGAAGTTTCTTTAGCAGGAACTGTCGAGCGATGATTTGCGAAGAAGACACGCGCTCAAATCCAACTTGGACGCCGTCCCTCTTTAGAGTTATAGAAAGAGGGTTGTTTTGCCGTAACTTCCACTAATTTTTTTATGAACATAAAACTCACCATCACTTTGCTCGCTCTGTTTTTCACCGCTGTGTGCGGATGGAGCGCCGAGGAACCTTCCGCTGCGCCAGCGACCAGCGTGAAACACATCGGCGTGGAGGAATACGATAAGTTGCGCGCCAATACGAACAACGTCCTGCTGGATGTGCGTAGCGCTGCCGAGTTTGAGAAGGGTCGCATCCCGCGCGCCATGAACATCGATGTTAATTCGAGCAAGTTCGCCGAAAAAGTGGCTGCCCTCGACACAAACAAAACCTACTTGGTCAACTGTGCTGTCGGGATGCGCAGCGCGAAAGCATGCAAGAAAATGGAGACGATGGGTTTCAACAAACTTTACGATCTCGTGCCGGGATTTGATGGCTGGAAAAAAGCCGGCAAGCCGGTGGAAAAATAAAATACTACGCTCGACTATTTTGGGAATCACGAAGATTTCCGGTCTTTGGCCAGCCAGTTTACCAGCAGAATCAAAGCAATTTGCAATGGGAGGCGGAGGATGAGGATCCACGAAAAAACAGTTAGCCCTTCTCTCTGCAAATTCTGAACCAGCATTTGGATATTCGCGGGAAATACTGCGATCAATAGCGCGATCAACCCGTAACCCGCGAACCGGCGATAGCGCGGGATCAACAAACCGGCTCCTCCTAGGATTTCGAAAACGCCGCTGATGTAAACCAACTCCACCGGAAAGGGGAGATACGGAGGCATGATTTGCAAATAGGATTTCGTCTTTGTGAAATGGAGGACTCCGGCAGCGACAAACAAGCCTGCGAACAAAATTCGCAATGCCGCTTTAAAATTTTTCTGATTCATTTGTCGGAAAGAAACACCAAACATTTCGATGCTGCGGCTGGTCGAAGGAGGACACAGCCGCGGTCCGTTTCGAACAAGTTGCTCCGCTGACCTCGGCGTTACGTGCAGATTTGTTGGTCATGATCAGCCGGGATTGAAATATCTCAACTCAACGTCAAAAAATTCTTCAAAATGGTTCGCCCGCTGTCGGTGAGGATGCTTTCCGGATGGAACTGCACACCCCAGATCGGCAAGGTTTTGTGGCGCACGCCCATGATTTCGCCTTCTTCAGTTTCGGCGGTGATTTCCAGGCATTCTGGCAAGGTGTCGCGTTTGATGACGAGCGAATGGTAGCGCGTGGCGGCAAATGGATTGGGCATATTGCGGAATAAATCTTTGCCGTTGTGTTTAATCAACGACGTTTTTCCGTGCATCATGCGATAGTTGACGACCACCTCAGCGCCGAAGGTGTGACCGATGCATTGATGCCCCAGACAAACGCCGAGCGTGGGAAACTCGTGTCCGAACGTGCGAATGATTTCATTGGAAATTCCCGATTCGCGCGGGGAACACGGCCCTGGCGAAATCAATATGCGCTCGGGTTTCAGTTCGCGAATTTTGTCGATGGAAATCTGGTCGTTGCGATGCACCTGCAAATCGACCTGCATCTCGCCGAGATACTGGACGATGTTGTAAGTGAAAGAATCGTAATTATCGATGACCAGCAACATGCCGTTACAGATAATTCACAATGACGATTTAGGAAAGAGAAGAGTCGAAGAGGGCGGGCTTGGGGAGTCCCGCGAAGGGGCGAAGGGGGCGAAGAGAAGAAATAAAACAGATATTGAAGAAAGAATTCTCGTTCGGCGGCAGTCCTGTCCCAAGTCCTTTCCTTTTCGTAACTTCGCCGACTTCGCCCCTTCGCGGGAGATCCCTTCGAGTTCTCCGTTGCGAGTGCTTTATCAAATTGATAGCGTGCAAAACATGAACAGGCTCGACGTCCGCAAAACCTACAAGCTTTACGTCGGCGGAAATTTCGTGCGCAGCGAAAGCGGTCGCTCGCTTCCCGCACTCGCCCCGGACGGCGCGCAGCTTGATAATTATCCCAATGCGTCGCGCAAAGATTTTCGCGACGCCGTGAGTGCAGCGCGCCCCGCCTTTGATGGATGGGCTAAAAAAAGCGCGTATCTACGCGGACAAATTTTATATCGCACTGCGGAAATGTTGCAGAATCGCGCGTCGGAACTGGCCCATGAAATCGCTCGCTCGACCGGCGTGAAAAACTCCAAGGCAAATGCGGAAGTCTCGGCTTCGATTGATCGCCTCGTTTATTACGCGGGTTGGACGGACAAATATTCGCAGATTTTTGGCTCGGTCAATCCAGTTGCTTCTTCGCACTTTAATTTCACCACACCCGAGCCGACCGGTGTGGTCGTTGCCCTTGCGCCAGATGAACCGTCACTGGTTTCGCTCGTGTCGATCATCGCGCCAATTATTTTGTCCGGCAACTCGGTCGTGGTAGTTCCTTCCGAAAAATTTCCGCTGCCCGCATTGACGTTCGCCGAAATTCTCGCGACGAGCGATTTGCCCGGCGGCGTGGTCAACGTGATCACCGGCAAACGCGCGGAACTGGCCCCGCACATCGCCAGTCACATGGATGTGAATGCGGTCGTGGACGGCACGGGCATTCCTGAAATGGGCGCGGCCTTGCAAGCTGGCGCAGCGATCAATCTCAAACGCTATTCAAAACATTCTCTGATGCCCACCGAATGGTTCACCAACAAGGCGGAAGATCCATATTGGATTCTCGACACCCTGGAATTCAAAACTGCCTGGCATCCGATTGGCGTTTAGTCCGGCAATTCTGAGATTTATTGGCAAATCAATTTGCGGCTAAACATCATGTCTGCACCCGACACCAAAGAATTTCTTGCGCGAACGGAACTGGTTCTCGTCCGCCCGGACGCGACACGAAAAGAAATCGAATTGCTCTGTCGGCACGCGCGGGAAAATAACTTCCGCGCCATTTGCGTGAACAGCTCGCGTGTCGCCCAGGCCTTTGGTTTGCTCGAAGATAGCGATGTGAAAGTCATCAGCACAGTGGGTTTTCCCATTGGCGCGGCAGACTCGGACGTGAAGCGTTACGAAACGGAAGTAGCGATCGATCACGGCGCGCAGGAATTCGAATTGGTGTTGAATCTCGGGCATCTCAAAGATCGTGAAGAAGCAAACATGCTGCGCGAATTGCGCGACATCGTTGACGCTGCTGAGGAACGGCCCGTCAGCATTCTTTTGGGAACAAAACTGCTTGCTGAAGACGAACAGGTTTTCATTTGCAATCTGGCGCTCGAAGTCGGCGTGAAACTTCTCAATGTCGGAAACGCCGATATTGA